>NZ_JBPQGP010000006.1:0-28155 GCF_051374625.1 Kitasatospora sp. HPM-01-4
CCTGCTCCTGCTCCAGTTCCCCTTCAAGTTCCTCAAGCCCGGCCAGGAGCCGAAGGGCCCCAACGAGAGGGTTGGCGACCCAGGGCTGCGCGTCCGGCTCAAGCAGGGCAAGCAGCAGCGCGCCGCAGTTCTGGCCTGGCTCGTGGAGGGGGCTACCCGGTGGTACCAGGCCGACCGGGTGATGCCGCAGCCTCCGACCCACGTGGTCGAGGCGACCAGGAAGTGGCGCAAGCAGAGCGACCTGATCCTGTCCTACTGGGACAACATGATCGAAGCCGATCCCAACTCCCACGTCATGGCCCGGGATCTGTTCGACGCCTTCAACGCCTGGCTGACTGAGCGGGGGCACGCCAAGTGGGCGGATAAGACGTTCGTCGCCCGGTTTGAGGGGCACGACGAAACCAGCGGCAACGCCGTGGAACGGCGCAAGATCCGGCAGAAGCCCAACTTGTCCCGGCCTGCATTGGTGACGTCGATGCTGCAGCCGCCGGCGGTCCCGGCCACCTACTGGGCGTGGGTCGGCGTCAGGTTCGTTGTGGACGGCGTGAAGATGGACGACGCGGAAGACATGTAGCAGAGCGTTACCGAAACGGCCCCCGCAGGGTTACTGCGGGGGCTGTTTTCATGATCGCAAACACCGGGCTTTCAAGATCATGTTCCGGATGTTCCACGTCTTCCGGTTAAACAGCTCTTCCCGACGCGTAGTGGTTAATGCAGGCTACGTGGAACATCCGGAACACACAGGTCAGCCCACATGGAACACCAAGCTCTGACCTGGGCCGATTCAGGGGATTCCCGAGAGACCGCAGAACCATCTCTCGTGTTCCATCAAGCGGTGCCGAATGGCGAAGACGGCAACGTCGGGGGAGTCCCCGGTGCGCTCCCCCGCTCTTGGGTGGCTCGGGTCCGGAAAGGCACGGCCCGCAGTCGGCAACGGCACGCGGGGCCGACTCGTGGGTGGCCAGTGCAGTACCACCCAGACCACGGTGTCTTGAACGGCTTCCGGTGGAATCCGCCCGGCGGAAGTTGGCCCCACCCCTCGAACGGCCAGTCGACAGCTCAGCTCGCCGTCGCCGACCTCTTCTCGCTGGCTGCGCTTGTGCCCGGGCCGACTACGGGCCTGCCGGTCGAACACCTGGCGGAGCCACTGCTGACCGTTCTGGTGGGGCCACTTCAGACCGTCGCAGACACCACGGCAAGGGGCGGGCTTGGCGATGTCTAGGTGAGGCTGATGGGCTAGCTAGCATGCTGGCGAGTTGTTTGGTGAGTCGGTGGAAGGAGCCAGTGGTGACGGTTGTGTTCGCACTCTTCAGCGGGAAGGGGGGCGTGGGGAAGACGTCGACGGCGGCTGGGTTGATCGCCGTGGCGGCGAAGCGAGGGATGCGGGTGGCTGGCGGTGACCTGGACCCGCGGTACACCCTGACGAAGGAACTGGGCGTGCTGGCGCCGGAGTTCTCGTTGAACGACCTGCTGTACATCGACCCGGAGGCGGAGGAGCCGCCGGGTGACCCGGCCGAGCTGGTCCACCAGGTCCTGGTGCCGTCCGGGCCCCGCTGGCCGGACAACGTGTTGGTGCTCCCGGCCGAGCGACCGCTGGGCCGCCGGGAGGCCGATAGCCAGATGTTCGAGCCCCGGTTGAAGCGGGCGGTCGACGGCCTGGCTGGCCTCGACGTCGACCTCCTGGTCCTCGACCTGCCGCCGAGGCCCGGCGGCAAGCTGGTGGCCACCGGCCTGCTCGCTGCGAACACCGTCTTCGTGCCCGCGACGTTGACCGCCGACGGCCACGACGGCGCGCGGGAGGCGCTCCAGACGGTCAGCTTCCAGACCGCGCCGGGCGGGCCGAACCCGGACCTGACCATCGCCGGGGTCTACCGCTCGATCGTGCCCAGGGACAGCGAGTACCGGGCGGTCCACAAGCACTGGGAGGAGCAGATCAGGGCGGACTTCGCGGACCACCTGCTGGAGACTCAGCTCCACAACCACGCGGTGCGCGAGGAGTGCCGCACGGTATGCGCGCCGATCACTGCGGCGCCCGGCCCGCAGGCGCGGAAGCTGGAAGCCGCATACGGGGACCTGCTCGACCGAGGACTGGAGGCGGCGGCATGAACAAGATGCTGAGGGACGCGAAGGCGGCGGCTGCTGCGGGCAAGGCCCCGCACCAGTTGCAGGGCGGCGGGTTGAGGAAGGCTGGCGACTCCGGGATCGACCCGGCGGCCCCGGCGACTCCCGAGCCCGCCGGCGGTGCTCCCGCGAAGAAGGCGACCCCGGCGCCGGGCGGCCGACGGTCGGTGAAGAAGGCCGCCACGAAGGCGCAGTCGGAACGGGTGCCGTTCGGCAGCTACCTCCCCCGGGACCTGCACCGCCGGTTCAAGCTCGTCTGCGTTGCGGACGGGATCGAGATGCAGGACGCCCTGGAGCAGGCCGTCGCCGCCTGGGTCGCCAAGCACAAGCCCACGATCTGATCCGGGGTGCTCGGCTAGCCGGTGAGTCAGCTCGCCAGCTAGCCGAGCACAGCCTCGGTGAATCTTCGACGCCTTTGGCGGCTTATCTAGCAAGATTGGTCGCCGCCTGGTCCCCGGATTCCGGAGATCCGGGGACCAGGCTCAGGCGCGGAGGGTGTTCAGCTGGTCGATGAGGTCGCGTACCTCGGTGGCCTGGATGCTGAGTCGTTCGGCGTGGAAGCGGTGTGCGATGGCCATGGAGTTCCAGTGCTGGGCCAGGGACTCGGCTTCCCCGGCGTCCTCTGTCTTGCCGGAGGCTTCCGCGCGCTGGTGGTCTTCCTCGGCCTCCCGCTTGCGCTCTTCGGCCAGGGCGGCGTCGTGCTGGGCCTGGGCGGCGGCGCCACGCAGCCTGGTGTGCTCGCGCCGGGCCCGCTCGGGGGCCGCGGCCAGGGCGTGGTCGAGGGCGGCGCGCAGGACATCGCCGGTGGTGACCACCTTCGCGCGCAGCTCGCCCCGCTGGACGAGTGCCTCGGCCGGCGGGGCCGTGGCAAGGGCGGCGAGCATTCCGGCGAGGACGGTCACTCCGCCGTGTTCGCGGATGGACTGGCGCATGATCACGTCGGGTCCGTCCCCCCACGTGTCGGCCCACTCCTGGAGCTGCCGCTCGATCTCCGCGTTGTGCCAGTAACAGGCGCGCTGGAGCCGCTCGCCCACCTCGTGCGGCAGCCGCACCCCCAGCCGTCCGAGGAAGCGGGTCTCGCCCTCGTCGTGCTTGCCCTCGTAGCGGCCCGGGTCAGTGCCCCACCGGCGCCCGGCGGCCAGCGCCCCCGGCGGGATCGGGGGCCAGTCCCGGTCCCATCCGCGGGCAGTGAGCTCGGCCCGGACCCCGGGCACCAGCAGCCAGTCCCGGCTCCCGGCGAGCAGGCCGGTCTCCCGCCGCTCGGACAGCAGCTCCCGCGTCGCCCGCCGGGCCTTCGCCAGCCTCCCGGCCCGCAGCCCTAGGTGCCCCTCGCGCTGCTTCGCGAGCCAGGCTCGCTCCTCGCCGGCGGCCATCGCGGCCACCAGGTCGAGCAGCCGCAGCCGCTCCTCCACCACCGCCACCGTGAACTGCACCGTCGGCATCCCCATGCGAGCAATCATGCGAGATAACCCGCCACGCGGGTCCTCCGGGGTGCCGGTTGTCACCCTCACGGCGGACTCCCGGCGCGGGCTCGTGGCCATTTCCGACGACGGCCTCGATTTGTCGCTCAATCCTGCTAGATAGCCTGTCCGGCGGTCCGGGGCCGCGGCCGGGGTCGGTGGTGGGCCGGGCAGGTGCTCCCCCGCTGTTGGGTGGCTCCCTCGGCCCAGTGAGGGGGGTGGTCCCGCTCGGGCTGGCCGAGTTCGGGCTGGGTGCGTCTGGCGGGCGGTAGGAGGGCGGGCCGCGCCCGGCGCCGGCCGGGAGGCCGTCTTCGGCCGAGCGGGCGGCGGCGGTGAACGCGCGGTCCGCCGAGGCGGTCGGCCGGGGGTGCCGGGCGCGGACGCGCCCGTCCGCTCCACCACCCTCCCGGGGACGGCGACGAGGCTTCCCCGCTTCCCACCCGGCCGAAGCGGCCTGACCGAGGGCTTGCAGGCATGCGAGCCAGCTGGCAAGCCGTTCCCGGGGGGAGTCAGCTGCGGGGCCCGTCCCACAGCGGTCGGCGACCGGTCGGCGCGGCGACGTCGTCGGGCTCGGCCTGGTCGGGCTCGGCCTGCTCGGGGCTGTCGGTGGGCGGCTCCTCGGCGGGCAGCAGCGGCCAGATCGCGCGGGCGGGCGTGGGCGGTGCGGCCGAGGGGGCGGCGGGCGAGGGGCCGGGACCGAGCGGGCGTCGGTTGGGAGGTGTCATCCGACCATGATCCTCCGGGCGGGCGGATACCGTCACCGGAAGCCGTCACCGGGTGACGGCTGCTGAACGGGTGACGCCTGGTGAACGGCGCGGCGGCGGCGCCAAGCCCGGGTGCGGCAGCGGTGCGAGCAGTAGATCGCGTCGGACCGCTTCCGTGTGTGGAACGGGGTGTCGGCGGCGTACCACGTCGATCCGCACTCCCGACAGCGGAACTGCGGCCACGGGTGCGGACGGCCTTCCAGCAGCGCCCGGATCGCCTCGCCGCCGGCGTCGATGGCCGCCCGCCGGGCGCGCATCGTTCGCCAGCCCCGGGTCCGGCAGGCCGCGGAGCAGTACCGGCGCGAGCGGCGCGAGCCCTGCGGCAGCTCCGCCCGGCACTGAGCGCACACCCGCGTGCTCCGTGTGGTCATGTCCCCAGCATCGCGCCGCCGGGGCCGGACCGGGCCGGGCAGCGCAAAAGCCCGCCCTCCGGCCGTCTGGAGAGCGGGCTTTTGCGTGGGCGTTTGCCGCCTGGGTCACTCGTCCTTCGTCCAGGCGCGGACGGTGTTCGGCGCGACTCCGGTGAGCTCGGTGATCCGGCGGAGCGGGACCTCCATGGCGCGGGCGGTCCTGATCAGCGGGCGGAGCTCGGCGTCGAGCGTGTCGAGGTCTTGCTGGAGCTGGATTCGTCGGGCGCCGGGTTCCTGGAGGGTTTCCTCGGCGTCGGCCCTCAGCTGGGCGGGGGTTTTATGCGTCATGCGAGTCAGTCTGATACATGCAGTGCAGCTTGCGCAACGATTCAAGCTGAACCCTATTGCGCAGACTGACTCTCTTGTGTCAGACTGAACCTACCGGGTCAGGGAGACCCGGAGACGCCAGGAGGCAGACATGAGCACGTACGACGCGGTGGACGCGGCCCTGAAGGCGATGGGCCTGGAGGGCCTGGGCTCCCAGGGCGGCGGCGCCGGGCAGAACGTGAACACCGGCACCCGGTACGGCGACCAGACCACCGTCAACATCTCCTACGGCAGCGACAGCGACTACGTCGCGGGCCACAAGATCGACACGGTGTACGGGGACATGAACGACTACCGCTGACCCGTCCACCCGGGGGCGGCCCGGCCGGGCCGCCCCCGTCCCATTCGGTGAGGAGGAAACCCGTGCGTGAGATCGTCAGCAACCAGTACCGGCACAACGGTGGCATCGCCAGGATCGAGATGGACCGGGCCGGGCACCTGTTCGTGACCTGCTCCGGCTGCGGCACCGAGGTCTACGCCGCCGGAATGGCGCCCGCCCTCGCCAAGCTCGTCCAGAACCACCCCGGTGAGCTCCTCGGCGACCGCTGACCCACCGCCAGATGCGAAGGCCCGGACTGCGGTCCGGGCCTTCGCTGTGCCCCGAAAGAGGGAAGGATAATGACCGTTATCCTTCCCTCTCTTCGGTAGGGTCCGGGGCATGACGTTGCTGCCCACCGACGCGGAGCTCGCCCGCTTCGCCATCGACTCCTACTTCGAGGGCCTGGCCCGGATCGCCCGGTCCGCCCCCGACACGGCCGACTACGCGCTGCCGCGCATCGCGCGGCGCCACCAGGGCGTCGTCGTCGGGACCGAGCGGCTCAGCCCCGACGAGGTGATGGACGTCCTTGCCGTCTGCCTGGAGCCCGAGGTGCGACTGCGGGAGAGCCTGAACCGGGGCGGCATCGGCACGCCCGACGAGCTGGCCGACTGCCGCGAGCGGACCGACGCCGCGGCGCGGGGCCTGCGGGCGCTGGGCTACGAGGTCGGCGACCCGGACACGATGCGCGCCCTGCTCGCCGAGGTGGCGCCCCAGGCCGGGCTGGAGAACGGGTGAGCACCGACCTGGTGATACCAGCGGCGGGCGCCGTCGCGCCCGCCACCCCGCTCGACCCCCGGGACGACTGGCCGGAGGAGGCCCGCCGGCTGCGCGAGGACCTGGCCGCCGAGTGGGGCGAGGACGACTTGCTGCCCGACCTCGCCGGGGCCTGGGTCGCCCACTACCGCAGCTCGAACACCCGGAAGACCTACGCCCGGCACTTCCGGGTGTGGGGCCGGTACTGCGCCGAGCGCGGCCACCACCCGCTCGCCGCGGTGCCCGCCCTGGCGGACGCCTTCGCCCGGCACCTGGAGGCCGCGCCCACCCTGGTGCGGGTGCGCGGCGGTGCCCGCGGCGAGCTGGCGCCGACCGGCGAGCCGTACTCCGACGCCGCCCGCGCCAACGTGCTCTCCGCGAACAGCAGCTTCTACAGCCACGCGGTGCGGACGAAGGCGCTGAAGGTCGGCGACCCGTTCGCCGACGTCCTGCGCCCGGCGATCGACCCGGACCACTCCGCGACCGAGGGCCTCACCCCGGAGGAGAACCTGCGGCTGGTCGAGGCCGCCCGGGCGCTGAGCAAGCGCGCGTACGCCCTCGTGCTCTGCCTGTACGTGCTGTTCCTGCGGGTGGACTCGCTGCTGGCCGCCGACGTCGCCGACCTCGGCTACGACCGCGGCCACCACGTGCTGCGGGTCCGGGTGAAGGGCGGCAAGGTCAAGCGCAAGGCGGTGCCGCCGATCGTCTGGCACGCGCTGACGGACTATCTCGACGGCCGGGCCTCGGGCCCGCTGTTCGTCACCAGGAGCGGCGCGAGGCTGCGGGAGCCGGAGGTGTGGAAGATGCTGCGGCGCTTGGCGCGCCGGGCCGACCTGCCGCAGGCCGACTCGATCCACCCGCACGTGCTGCGCGGCGACGGCATCACCGACGCCCTGGAGGCCGGCGACAAGCTGGAGGACGTCCAGGACGCGGCCGACCACCGCGACCCGAGGACGACGCAGCGGTACAACCGCCGGCGCAACCGGCTGGAGCGCCATCCCGGCCACGGCCTGGCCGCCCGGCTCGCCGACCACCTGGCCGACGCCGCGGACCAGGAACGGCCGGGTGCGGGGTGTCGTTGAGCCGAGGCGCGGGCCGTCGGCCCGGCATCGGGCCAGGGAGGGCCCTGGCCGCAATTTAGGGAGGGGACGGGTGTGGCGCGTTCGCTAGGTGTGTCACTGGCCGAGGCGTATCCGCAGGTCGCCGCGATGTGGCTCCAGGAGCGCAACGGTGGGCTGACGCCGGAGACGGCGACGCCGAAGATGCAGGTCGCGGTGTGGTGGCGGTGTACGGCCGGGCACGAGTGGGAGGAGAACATCTCCAACCGCACCGCGCTGCCGAAGTGGAAGGGCGGCGATGTCGCGGCCTGCCGGGAGTGTGTCGGCTACCGGGTTTCCTACAGGTACCCCGTGTGCGGGCACACCGCGATGGTCACCTCGGAGGCGGCGGCGAAGAAGCGCGGCCGGTGCTGGACGTGCCAGCAGGAATGGTGGCAGGAGAACGAGCCGCGGATGAAGGCGGAGCTGTCGGCTGCGGCGAAGGCCGCCGCCGGCCGGGCGGCCGGGCTGCTGGACGCCGTCGTCCTGGCGCCGGACGTCCCGGCCCCGCTGGCGACCGAGTGGCGGTGGTGGGCGGCCAAGCACCTCCAGGGCGCCATCGCCGCCGAGGAGGTCATGGGCAAGGACGGCGAACGTGACCGGGTGCTGGCGAAGGTGACGGCCACCGCCGCAACCCTGCTGCCCTCCACGGCGGACGCCGGGCGGGCCGCGGCCCAGGAGGGCGTGCTGCGGATCCTCGACCAGGCGCACTGGGCCCAGGGCTGGCTCCACCAGCTCACCGGACGCGGGCCCCACCGCGCACCGCAGGACCACCTGGAGAACCTGGCCTGGCTGCTGGGCGAGGTCCTGGCCGACTGGTCGCAGAACGCCGCCGAGGCCGTCGCCGCGAACCGAGCGGACGGCCACCGCCCGCCCACCACCGCCGAACTCACTCGGAGCCTGACCCGGGCGGTGCTCTCTTTGAAGGACGAGTTCGTGCACGACAGCCCGCTGGAGCATCTCGCGCGCACCTACAAGGAGCTGCGGGTGCCCGTGGTGCCGGACGGCAAGGGCCGGTACGGGCGCCTGGACGTGGTGATCTGGCTGCCGGGCGGCCTGGACATCGTGGTGGAGATCGACTCCGCGCCCAACCCGTCGTCTGCGCAGAAGCTCACCTTCGCCCGGGACGCCGGGGCCTTCCCGCTGTGGGTCCGCTTCGGCTCCGGCGGCATCGAGCGGATCGACGGCGTGATGGTCCTCGACATCCGCGACGCCGTACGCGGCGTGTGCGAGGCAGGAAGCGGCGGCTGAGACCGGCGGCCGGGCCCGGTCGGTCAGCGCCCTAGGCCGCGCCCGCGGTCGTGTCCGGGTGGGTCGACCGGCCGGGGTGCGGGCTTGGAGACCGGTTTGCCCTTCGCGGTGCCCGGGGCGGGCCGGCCGCCGGTGGTGGAGCGGCTGCGGGCGACGGCGGCGCGGCGGGCCTGGTGCCGCTCGGCGTCCTCGGCGCGGTTCTGCTCGGGGGTGCGGGCGGCCCGGAGGCGGTCCTCGGCGGCGAGCGGGCGCAGGGCGGCGACGGCCTGGTCGAGCTGGCGCTCGGTGGTCAGCGCGGCGGTGCGGGCGGTGTCGAGCCAGGCGACGGCGGCGCCGCGCCGGGCGGCGTCCTCGGCGTGGGCCTGCGCGGTGAGGGCGGGCAGGTTCGAGGTCATCCGGATCAGCTCGGCGCCCGGGTCGGTGACGCCGGGCGCGGCGGCCAGCGCGCCGTGCAGGGCCTCGGCGGCGCGCTGCTGGGCGTCGTCCCTGGCGGTCTCGGCGACCACCGCGCGGCGGCCGGCCTCCTCGGCGAGGGCCTTCTCGGCCTCCTTCGTGGTGCCGAGCACCGCCAGGACGAGCTTGGAGCGGCGGGCCTGCTTGGCGGCGTCGGCCTCGGCCCGGCGCAGGCCCTGGGCGAGGGTCTCCTGCTCGGCGGCCAGGCGGCGGTGCTCGGCGGCCTGGTGGTGCAGGCGGGCGGCCTCGCGCAGGGCCTCCAGCTGGTGGGTGAGGGCGGTGGTGCCCTCGCCGGACTTCCCGGAGGCGGCGCGCTCCCAGCGGACGACGTCCTCGCGGCGGGTGGCGAGGTCGGCGAGCAGCTGCTGGGCGCGGGTGCGGGCGGCGGTGACCCGGGTGGCCAGTTGCTGGTCGGTGAGGTCGCCACCGGGCCGCTCGGTCCAGGACGCTGCGGCGGGCGCGTCCTGGTGCTCGTTCTTGGTGGGCGGCTGCCCGGCCTGGGCGGTGCGGTGCTGGAGGAGTCGGCGGGCCGGGTCGGCGGGCGGGGCCGGTTCGGTGTCGGCGATGGCCTCCGCCGCGCTGCGGTAGTGGGCCAGCAGCCGCGCGGCCGGGTCCGGGGCCGCGACGTCCTCCGCCCGGTGTGCCGCCCCCTCGTGGGTGGCCTGCGGTGCGGGAGGCGCGGCGTCGGGCGCCGGACCGGGTGCCGTGCCGTCGGGGGCGGGCGGGTCCTGCCGCACCAGCACCGGCGCGAGCTTCGACCACGCCAGGTCCGGCGCCACCTCGCTGGCCTTCACGAAGACCTCGGCGCCGCCGCGGGCCTGCCAGCCCGGCAGCGAGAAGCTGTAGCCGTTCATCCGGCCCGTGGAGGCGCGGTTCGCCCGGAACAGCACGCCGAGCCCGGCGAGGTGCTGCTCGAAGACCTCCTCGCCCCGCCCGGCGGCGGCCTGCCGGGCCTCGCGGACCATGCGGCGCACCCGCTCGCGTTCCGGCTCGACGCCGCGCCGGCGGGCGGCGGCCAGCTCCGAGCCGGACTGCACGCCGGGCCCGGCCTTGCGGAACCGGCTCCGTGCGGCGACCAGGCCGTGGGTGCGCTCGATGTGGTCGCACGCCCGGCGGGCCCGGGGCCGGTCCCACCGGTCGGTGACCAGCACGCCGTCCCAGTCGATCCGGGCGACGGTGAGGTGGACGTGGTCCTGGCCGTGCCGCACCGCGACCCAGTCGCAGGTCCCGAAGCCCATCTGCTCGACGAAGGAGCGGGCGATCTCCGCCCACTGCGCGTCCGGCAGTGCGCCGTCCTCGTCCGGCAGCGACAGCGAGCACCGCCACACGGCCTTCTTGATCTCCGGCCGGTAGCCGAGGTGGTGGTCGATCGTGCGGGCCACCTGCTGCCAGGTGCCGGGCACGGTGGAGGCGACGATGCGCGGGTCGAGGTGCTCGTCGTGGCGGCCGGGCCCGTGGTCGTACGCGAGGCCGCCGTACGCCCGGCGGCCCTTGGTGATGTTGGCGATCACCGCTCGACGGCCCCGGCCTCGGCGCCGCCGGCGGCGTCGGCCTGCTCCTGGTCGTCGTCCTCGTCGAACGGCTTCATGCCGCGCACCGCCAGTGCCGCGTCGCCGATCCGCTCCAGCAGGTTCAGCAGGTCGTGGTGGAGCTGGCTCTCCTGGTGGGTGTAGCGGACGAGCTGGTTGAGGTTGTTGCCGATCGCCGCCAGCTCCTCGTACGCCCGGCGGTTGATCTCCGGCACGCGCGGCACGTCGCCCGGCACCCCGGGGTGGCCGTTCAGCGCCTCCTCGACCACCGCGCGGATCCAGGCGCCCTTCTCCTTGCGGGCGGTCTGCGCGCGGGCGGCCTCCCACCGCTCCAGCTCCGCGTCCGAGATCCGCACCGAGATCGTGTTCGTCCGGTGCCCCGCCTCGGTGAGCCGTCCGCCCGCCATCGTCCTACCTCCGCTGTCCGTCGCTCGCGGGTGCCGCCAACGCGCCCCCAAGGGCGCGGCGGCGGCGCGGCAAGCGGCCCCCCGGGCCGCGCGCCGACCGGCCCCCTCGGGGCCGGCTTCCCGCTGGCGAGCGTAAGCGAGCCGCGGGCCAGGTGCCCCAAGCGAAGCGCCGGGGCATACCTGGCTCCTGGTCGTCGGGCGGGACTGGGCGGCCAACGCCCTGGCCTGCTCGGCGACCAGGCGGCACCTGCTCTGCTGGGCCGCTCAAGGGCACCATCATGCCGGAGCCCCCGGGGCTCCGGCGTCGGCCGGCGGCCGACGGGAACGGCCACCCGGGTCCGCCTCCGCTGACGGCGCGAGGTCCCCCGGCGGCGGTGAACCGGTCGTGCGGAGCGGCGCGGAGGGCGAATTATCTAGCGAGATTGCGCGCGGGATGGAGCGCCGGGGAAGCGGCGAGCCCCCGGCCGGCCGGGGGCTCGCGGGAGGTGCTGCCGGTTCGGCGGTCAGCTGTCGGCGGTGCCCCCGCCGCGCAGGGCCCGGAGCTCGGCGAGGATCGCCTGCTGCCCTTCCTGGAGAGCGGCCTGCCCAGTGGCCAGGCCGCCGACAGCGAGGGCCATCGACTCGACGGCGCGCTGCAGCGCGGCCAGGCCCTCTCCCTGCTCGCGCTGGGTGTCGCGCAGCGCGGTCAGCAGCTGGTTGTTGGCTCGGCCCACCGCGCGGACCTCGGCGGCGTCGCGGTCGGCGAGCGCGGCGAGGGTGTGCGCGCTGCCGGCCTGCTCGCGCACCCGCTCCATCTCGGCCTCCAGGGCCTCGACGCGGTTGCGCAGCTCCTCGATCCCGCTGCTGTCGTTCATGTGCTCCATGGTGCCCTCTTCTCAGTTCGCCCAGCGGGTGAGGGCGGCTTCGGTCGGGTTACGGACGGCCTTGGTGATCAGGCGGCCGGTCCACCGGTCGTACGCCTGGGCCGCGGCGCCGGAGAGCGTGACCGTGCTGCCCTCGGCCGGGGTGCCGATCGCCTCCAGCAGCAGCGCGGCGTCGGGGTCCTGTCCGGGGTCGAGCATCTCCAGCGCGGTCTCCAGGTCGGCGACCAAGTCCTCGGCCTCGTACCGGTGCCGGGGGGCGGGGTAGCCGCGCTTCTCGGTGAGTCGGTCGGCCGCGTCCCGCAGGATCTGGGCGAGGTCGCTGTGGTCAGCGGGCCGGTCCCGGGCCAGCGCGCGGCGCAGGTGCTCCAGCAGGCCAGCCATCACCGCGAGGTCCGCGCGGGGCACGGGCACCGGGTAGAGCGAGGCGCGCTGGTAGCCGGTGGCGGCGGTCTCCAGCGTGTAGGCGTCGGGCACGCCCTCGCGCTCGTCGTCGCGCCGGGTCAGCGGCTCCGGGCGCAGGCCCAGGATGCGGTCCCAGGCCGCGGTGACGAGCGCGACGTCGAGGGTGTCGGGCAGCTGCCAGTCCTCCTCGTCGGGGCCGAGGTCGGCGACCGGCTGGAGCCAGGCGATCAGCGGATCGTCCACGGTGTCGAGCACCGCGAGGACCTCGGGGATGTCGGGCAGCAGGGCGAGCACGGTGTCGCCGGCGGTGGAGGTGTCGCTCACGGGTTGGTCTCCCTGGGAAACGGGCCGGGGGCCGCGCGGTGGCGGGCCCCCGGGTTCATGGTGTCGTACGGGTCGGACAGCGCGGGCGGGTTCAGACGAGATCGCCCGGGCCGGTGACCAGGTCCTCGAAGTCGTGCTCTCCGCCGACCGGGGTCTGCGGGGTGGGGCGGTCGTCTGCCCTGGCCGACAGCATCTCGGCGAGCAGCAGCTGTGCGCGCTCGATGCGCTCGCCCCCGACGGTGTCCTCGATGCAGCCGCTGGCCTCCTCCAGGTAGGCGGCGCTGGCCGCCTCCTCCGGTCCCATCCCCCGCACCGCGGCGGTCAGCAGGTCGGCGAGGGCCGGGAGGACGCCGGCCTCCAGAACCTGGCCCCACGGCCACAGCTGGTCCAGGATCAGCAGCCGGGCTTCGGGCCCGGCCTGCTCGGCCATTTCGGCGAGGATGCCCAGGCTGGCGCGGAGCTCTTTGCCGACCAGGCGGATCTGGGCGGCGTCCTGTGGGTCGATGCTGGTCATGTGCGCTCTCTCCTCTGATTCGGTTCCGGGTGTTCGTGCTGGTCAAACGGCTGGCTGGCTAGCTGGCATGCCAGCTAGCCAGCCAGGAGAAGGGGAAGGGTCAGACCACCGCGGGCTCGCCGGCGACCGGGTGCTCGGCGATGTGGGCGTGGATCCGGGACTGGCTGCTCCAGCCCGAGCCCCAGCGCATGCCGTCGGTGACGCTCTCCTGGGTCCGCAGGCGCCACCAGCCGGCGGCGTCCCGCTTCCAGGTGAGGGTGAAGTGGGTCCGGGCGTACGCCGGGTTCACGATGGCACCGCCGTTGTAGTAGGCGTCGCGGCCGGCGGTGACGGCGGCGACGTCGGCGGTGAGCACCATCTGGGTCATCCAGCCGGCCTCGCGGGCGAGGTCCTCGAAGGCCGCCGCCGGGGCGGGCGGCTCCGGGAAGTCGTCGCCCCAGCCGAGCACGGTGGACTCGGTGGTGCCGGCCACCCGGTACCAGGCCGGGATCTCGATCTGGAAGGGGTAGCCCTCCGGGGCGGCGTCGGGGTACTCGACCCGGACCACCCGCAGCGGCTGGCCGCCCTCGGCGGTGTTCCACTCGCGGACGAGCGCGCCGTAGTGGGCGGCTTCCGTGCGGATCCTGGCCTCGGCGCCCGCGATGGACATGGTGTGGTGGAGCCGGTCGAGGTCGTAGAGGTAGCGGACGTCGGCGTCGGGGAGGTTCGGCGTGCGGGACATGGACGGACTCCTCGCGGTGTCTGGTCTGGAGGTCTGGACGAGTGGGCTAGCTGGCTTGCCAGCTAGCCCACTGGATAGGTCAGCCGCCGTCGGTCTCGTGGATCCAGGGGTGGCCAGCGGTGCAGCGGTAGGTGTAGCGGGACAGGAGCTGGAAGGAGCCGCGGTCGCGCCACTGGAACGTGCCCGAGGCGGCGGGGCGGTCGCAATGCGGGCAGCGGGTGCCGGCCAGCTCGTAGGGGGCGAGGTGCCTCGGCTCGCTGTCCTGCCTCGGTGCCGGGGCGGCGGCCGGGGCCGGGGTCTCCAGCAGCGGGAGGTAGCGGGCCGGGGGCACGGTCGGCTGGGGCCGGTGGCCGAGGAGCCGCAGGAGGCGGTTCAGCATCGCTGGCTCTCCTTCGTCGGTCAGCGGCCGGTGGGCTTGAGCTCGTGGCCGTGGCACAGGACCGTGCCGATCAGCCAGCCGATCCGGTGGACGGTCCACCGGCCGCCCGTGAGCGGGCCGGGCGGGACCTCGTCCACGATCCGGCCGGTCCTCCCCACGGCCCGGGGGTCGTCCTCACACGAGACGATCAGCACTTCGTCGCCGGCGTTGAACATGCCGTTTCCTCCGAGTTATCTAGCAGGTTTGGACGATCTGCGGTGTCGCTTTTTCTGGGCCCTCCTGGATGGAGGGCTGGTGCCTCGGTCTGGCGTCGTGCCGTACCGCCGGTGTCGCGGTGGCCGGGGCTGGTGGCCTCGTCGTCGGTGGTCTTAGTCCCGACGGCGAGGCCGAGTCGCAGGGTGGTTCAGACGGCGGCGATGAGCAGGGCCGCGACGAACAGGAAGAACACGTGGAAGCTCTGGTCGAGGGCGTAGGCCCCGGTGCCGAGGGTCGGGGCGTACTGGCCCTCGATGTCGACCGGGTGGTGCGGGTGGGCCGGGGTGCCCAGCGACATGAACTCGGTCTTGTTGGTGATCTTGGCCAAACGGGCGAGGGTGACCCGGCGGTCGGCCCACCAGTGGGTGCCTGCGTCCACGGTCAGGCCGAGGACCACGCCGAGCACGCTGAGGTTGAGGCCGAGCAGCAGCGCGGCCGGGATCAGCAGCACGCCCTTGGTGGCGGTCAGGCCGATCACGTGGCGGGTGCAGGCCCAGCGGCCCGCCCAGCTCTTCTCGCCCTTGCGGGCGGCCTGGCAGCTGCTCTGTACCCAGTGGTCGCCGACCTGGTGGCCGGTGTAGAGGATGGCGAAGACGGCGGCGAAGACAGCGGCGGTGGTGTCCACGGGATGATTCTCCGGTTTATCTAGCAGGTTTGGGCGCTTACGAGCGGCGGGCCGGGCCTCGGGGTTCCGGGGGCAAGCCTGCTATCGCGGGGGTGGTGCGGTGTGCACCGCGAGTGCGGTGGAGCTGTGGCGCCGGTCTCAGATGTACGGGGAGATCGCCCGGCGGATGTCGCTGCCGACGGCGTAGAGGTTGTCGGTGTGGAGACGAGCGTCGAAGTCCCACTCGTCGCCGCCGGCCGCGATGTGTTCGTCCCACGCCGCGTCGGCGGCGGCGTCGAAGATGCCCGCGAAGGCGTCGGCCAGGCCGGTGGCCTTCACGGCCTCGACCACGTCGGCCTGGTCGGCGCCGCCGCGGCGGATCGCGTCGGCGACCAGCAGCAGGGCGGCCTTCGCGGCCGGGATCAGGTGGGCCAGTTCGCCGCCGAGGCCGCCGTTGTCGGCGCTGACCTGGGTGGTGATGACGACTCCGCTGATCGGGCGGTCCGGGAGGTTGTTCTGCTGCTGGTCCATGCCGTCTTCCCCTTCCGTTGGTCCGGGGTTGTTCCCCCGATGACTCCAGTATGCAGACTCTAACTATGCATGTCTAGTCTATGCATTCCTTGAGTCTGCTTTTCTTGGCTTGCTGGCTAGCTAGCTTGCTGATTTGCCCGCTGTGCCGCAGGTCGCGGTGGGGTGGCAGGTGGTCGGTGGGCCCGCTCGGCGTGGGGCCGGGCGGGCCCACCGGGTCAGCTGGTCCGGTAGCGGGCGGTCTGCTTGGCGACGTGGTCGCGAGTCCAGCCGGTGGCGCTTGCGGCGTCGGACTGGAGCACCTGGCCCTCGGCGATCAGGGCGTCGATCGCCCTCCACATGGTCTTGTCGGCAGTGGCCTTGGCCTTGTCCGCGTCCTCGTGCGCCTGGTCCCGGATCTGCTTCAGCTCTTCAATCCGCTTGCGGCCGGCCTCTCGGGTCTGCTGGTCGGGGCGGGGCATCCGGTACTCCTTCGGGTCGGTAGGTCAGAGTCTGCATACCGGCGGAATGCAGACTCTGAGTCTGCCTGATCCCGTGCGGTCAGCGGCGGCGGATGTCGCCGCTGTGGGTGGCGGTGCCGAGCTGGAGGTGGCCGGCCCCGCGGACGAGGATGTCGCCGGAGGACGTTGCGATGTCGAGCGCGCCGGTGGATCGCGGCAGGGCGATGATCTGGACGTCGCCGGAGGAGGTCTGCACTGCGGCGTCGCTGCCCTCGTACGCGCTGATCTCGACGTCGCCGGAGCTGGATTGCACCAGCATCCGGTTGCCGACTCGGCCGACCTCGACGTCGCCGGAGGACGTCTCGACGGCGAGGATCTCGACCGATTCCAGGATTACGTCGCCGGAGCTGGAGGTGACGCCGACCGCGAGGAGCGGGCCGGTGCCGACCAGGTCGGCCGAGGAGGTGCGCAGGACCAGGGCCCCGGTCGGCGGCAGGATCACGGTCGCCGTGATGGCGCTGGCCAGCGTGGGGCCGGTCGTGGTGAAGCCCTGGCGGGCCCAGCCGGGCCCGCCGATCGAGCCGTTGACCTGGAGGCCGATCACGGTGGCGCCCCGAGCGACGGTGCCCATCCGCTGGTTGATGGTCAGGTTCCCGTTCCTGTTCCCGATGACGGTGACGTCGCCCTGCATCTCGGGGACGGTCACGGTGAGCGCCTCCCCGCCCTCGGCCGGGCCCTCGCCGGAGCGAACGCTGCGGACCGCGTCGGCCGCCGGGCCGTGGTCGTCGTCGGTGTGGATGGTCACCATCGCGACGGTGGCCTTGGGGTCAACGGTGACGCGGGCCAGGCCCGTCGGGAGGTTGAGGTCGAGGTGGCCGGAGTGGCTGGCGCTGATGGTCTTCTGGGTGCTCAAGGAAGGCTCCTTGGTCGGTCCGGGGTGGGGCGTTCGTTCAGGGAGCGAGCTGGCTAGCTGGCTTTCTGGCTAGCCGTTTTGGGGTTCTTCGGGTGGTGCTGAGGGGCGTCAGTCGAGGGGGCCGTTCCCTCGATGACTCAAGTATGCAGACTCTCGGTATGCATGTCTAGTCCATGCATTCTCTTAGTATGCCGCTCTTGGTTGGCTGGCTAGCTGGCTTGCTGGCTCGCCTGCTAACGGCCAGGTGGGAAGGGGTGGAACTCCGTCGCCGCCCCCGGGAGGGGGGGAGTAGAGCGGGCGGGCGCGTCCGCGCCCGGCACCCCCGGCCGACCGTCTATGCGGGCCGCGCGTTCACCGGATCCGGCCGCTCGGCCGTGGACCGGCCTCCCGGCCGAATCCGGGCGCGGCCCGCCTCCTACCGCCCGTCAGACGCCCCCAGGAATGGCCTCGGGGTCGCGCGGAGCGAATGCCGTCCAGCCCTGGCCGGGGAGCCACCCAACGCGGGGGGAGCGCCTCCCCGGCTCGCCGCCGATGCCGGCTTCAGGCGCGATGGCAGGCGGCGCAGGGGACCTTCTGCTTGCGGCCGCCGACGTGGGTGCGGGTCTCGATGGTGACCCAGCCGCCGCGGCAGCCCTTGACCTGGCAGCGGCGCGAGCGGGGCTTGGGGGCGGGGCCGGCGCCGCCGGTCTGCATCTGCCAGGCGGCGCCCAGGACACCGGCCTTGGCGGCGCCGACCGCCTGGTCGACGCCATCGCGGGCCTGCTTCTTCTTGCCGCCCCACCAGGTGCGGGCCTGCTTCTCGACCTCGGCCCGGCGCTGGCGGAACTCCTTCTTGCCTTCCTTCAGCAGCTCCTGGCCGGCGGCGACGGCGTCGTCGAGGACGAACTCGGGGACGCACGCGCCGCTGATCATGATGCCGCGCCATTCGGCGGCGAAGGTGTCCCGGTCCTCCGCGCGCTGGCGGCCGGTGCGGGCGGCGAGGGCGGCGTCGACCAGGCCGTTGGTGATGACCGGGTGGTCCTCCGCGTGGTAGCAGGACAGGCAGTGCAGCCGGGCCGGCCATACCTCCCTGACCAGCTGCTTGGTCAGGGCCAGGCTTTCGCTGCCGCAGGCGGGGCAGGTGACGATCTGGCCGCCGACCAGGAGCGGGCCCTGCAGCTTGAGGTCGTACTCGTCGGCTCCGAACACGGTCAGCTCCCACTCCCAAAGGTCGACCGCTTGAAGACGGCCTTCTTGATGTTGACGTTGGTGACGTTGCCGCCCCGGCCGGCGCCGCGGTTGACGCCCAGGAGCTGGAAGGCGACGTAGCCGCCGAAGAGGATCGCCGCGAGGATCGCCAGCGCGGTGACGAGCTGGGTGATGGCGATGACGAAGCCGACCAGCAGGTGCAGCCCGAGGGCGAGGGCGAGCAGGGCCCCGGAGCCGAGGGCGAGGTTCAGCATCCACGGGTGGACCAGGGGCCGCCGGGTCGTCTCGGCGGCGGGCAGTGCCGTGTTGGCCAGCAGCACCGGGCCGCCGGCGGCCGGGCCGTAGACGTGGTGGACGCTGCCGTCCGGGCCGGTGATCGTGTAGACGCCGGGCAGCACCTGACCGGCCGGGACGAGAGGGGCCGCGTACGGCTGGGCCAGCGGCTGCGGCTGGAGGGCGGTCGGCTGGATCAGGTTGATCTCGTTCATCGCGGGCTCCCGGTGGTCGACGCGGCGGGGGTGGGGGTCGAGCTGGTGGAGCTGGAGGGGACCGGGCCGGTGGTGGCGCTGTGGCCGCAGCCCCCGGCGAGCCAGAGGCCGGCGGAGAGCCCGGCGACCGCGCAGACCACGGCCTTGTTCTTCGCCCACCAGCCCGGCTGGGGGGCGGCCTCGGGGTCGGCGATCACGTACCTGATGCCCATGGGGATGGGTCCTCTCCGATTCAGTGACTGGTCAGGTGGGAGGCCAGGAAGTGGAGCACCCCGGCCAGGAAGTGGCGGACGTTCGGGCCGATCCAGGTGATCGACCCGCAGTAGATTCCGAAGATCCACAGAGCGGCGGCGTGGAACTTGTTGACGCTCTCCGAGCGGAGAGCCATCACGACCACCACGGCGGCGATCAGCGTCATGACGAGGTCGGTCGACACGGGTCCCCCTCGGGTCCGGTATGTCACGGTTTGGGGCGGTGCTGGGACCTGGACACCGCCCGGACAGGATGGCGTTTGCGCAGGTCAGAGACTTGGGCCACCTGGACGGGGCGGGGGCGGACCTGGACGCGGGTGTCCAGGTCGCCCCCGGTCCGTCCGGGTCGACGGCCGCCCTGTCAGGGGTCAGACCAGGGCAAACCGGGCGGCGGTCCGGGCTGTGTCCGGGCCGTTCAGGCCCCGAGGACGTACTTCTGGGCGGTCTGGACGATCAGTTCGACCGGGTAGCCGGACACCCGGCTGCTCTTCTCGCCCTCGGCGGTGGTGACCTTGATCGTGCGCTTGTACCGGTCGGCGCCGCCCTCGCGCTTGACCACGTTGCCGAGCCGGTCGGCGTTGATCTCCAGCCCGGCGGCCTGGAGCGCCTCGACCAGGTCGGCGCCGGCGATCCAGTCGGTCTTCTCGTCCCGTGCGAGGTAGGCGTCGACGACGTCGACCAGGGCGGCCAGCAGCTGGGCGTCCTTGTCGTCCTCGCCCTTGGCCCGCAGCAGCTCGGCGAGGGTCGGCTCGCCCTTGGGCAGGGTGCCGGCGGCCTCGCGGTAGACGAAGGCACGCTTGAGGAGGGCGGCGACCTGGTCGTCGTCGTAGTAGTCGGCGCGCACCAGGACCGGGTTGGAGCCCTCCGCCCACAGGTAGCCGGCGCCGCGCATCTCCATCTCGATGACCTTGGCCGAGTAACCGGCCGCCGCCGCGCCCTTGCCGAGGATGGTGTCCGACGCCTCCGGGGTGGTGCAGCGCAGCGCCCACCGGATGGACAGCAGGTCGCGCAGCGAGGTGTCGACCACGTCGGAGCCCGGCTTCTGGGTCGCGCAGAAGGTGATGATGCCGGCCGCGCGCCCCCTGCTCACGAGGTTGCGGAGCTTCTTGGTGATCTTCTTCCCGTAGTCCTCGTCGGTGGTGTAGAGCATCAGCTCGTCCACCCACAGGAGCTTCTGCCGCAGCAGCTTGTGCTCGTTGGCGAGTTCCTCGGTGACCTTGCGCTTGCCCAGCTTCTTCAGCAGCGCGTACCGGGCCTTCATGTCAGCGATGGCCTCGTCGAGCATGGCGTCGAACGCGGCCGGGTCGGCGTCGCCCTCGTACCGCTCACACAGCGGCTCGAAGGGCTCCAAGTCGCCACCGCCCTTTCCGTCCGCGAGCCACAGGATGACCCGCGGGTCGAGCGCGGCGGCCAGCAGGATGGTGTTGCCCGAGGCGGACTTTCCGGCGCCGGGCTCACCGCCGATCAGGCCGGACCGCTCGACCACCGAGATGCTGTAGCGGTCGTTGCGCACGGTCGGGCCGATCTCGATCCGGCCCCAGAAGTTCACCGGGCCGTCGAGAGCGAGCAGCGCGCCGGGGTCCGGCTTGCCGGTGAACGGGAGGCGGTCGAAGACGTTGAGCTCCAGGCGCCCGGAGCGGCCGGCCTTGTCGATGGCGACCTGGGCGGTCTCGACGCCGAACGCGGCGGCGATCTCGTCCACCGCGCGCATCGCCTTCTTCGCGGTGACGCCGGGCGGCAGGTCGAACATCGCGCACCAGGACTCCACGTCGCGCATGGCCGGGCGGACCATGTGCAGCGACTCGTCCGAGCCGATCACCTTGGCAGCCTGGAAGACCTTGTTGAGCATGGTGTCCGTCATGCGCTCGCCGTCGCCGAGGTAGCGGTACTCGTCGTCCCACTCCGTGACGGTCTGCGGGCGGCGCCCGGCGAAGGCGCCAGCCGCGAAGGTGAGCAGGCCCGCGGCCGTCGCTCCCGCGTCGCCGACGGTGAGGTAGCCGGTGGCCAGCGCGGCGGCCGGCGGGCCGTAGACCACGGCGGCGCGCAGGTTGCGGGCCCGGGAGCGAACCTGCTTAGCCCTGCGGTGCGCGGCGACCGCGGCCTGGGCGACGGTCAGCGCCCGGTCGGCGTGCGCCTGAACGCTGGCCTTCTTGCCCGGCAGCATGGTGAACCGGGCGACCCGCGCGGCCTGCCGGGCCTCCTTCGCGGCGATGTGCGCCTGGTGGCCGGTGGCCTGGACGTGGACGCCCTCGACGCCGACCACGAACTCGTGGGCCAGGCGCAGGCCCCGGCGGAACTGGGCCACGTGGCCTCGCTCGGTGCGCTGGCGGCGCACCCAGCGCCGCACCGCCCGGCGGACCTGCCGGGTCGAGTATTCCCGGTAGGAGCGCCGCCCCGCCTTGGTGCGGATCCAGCCCGGGATCAGAGGGCGGTCCCCGTCCGGGTCCTCCCGCAGCTCCGGCACGGACGGGATGACCACGCCCTCCAGGACAGTGGCGGCGCCGTCGGCGCTCCGCTCGGAGCCACCCAAGACGGGGGCGGGCTCGGCGGGGGCTGCGTCGGCGACCGGCTGCGGCTCGGGGGCGGCGTAGACCGAGTCCGGGTTGGCGCCGGGCAGGTAGGTCACGGTGGCCATGGTCTGGGTCTCCTTCCTCAGGTCGACTGCGGGTCCACTCGGCTGCTCGGTCATGCTGGGGGGACTCCTTCCGGGGAGCGGCGGCGGGCACGGCTGGTGCTGTAGGAGGCGGATGCCGTGCCCGCCGGTCTCAATTGTGCAGACTCTAAGTCTGCATGTCCAGAGAATGCATTGTGCAAGTCTGCATTCGGGTCAGAACAGGCTGTCCTGCTGGTCGGCCGCCATGCGCTCGACGACCTCGCGGTAGAGCTCGGCCAGAACAATCGGCAGGCGCGGGCCGGGCATCAGTGGCCTCCGGGCACGAGGTGGAGGGACGGGCCCGCGGGCTGCTCGGCCTCGACCTCGCGCAGCCGCGCGCGGCACCAGGTCTCACCCCGGCTGGTCTCCTCCGACAGACCCTTCCAGCCCGGGTTCGCGCCCTCCGCGCGCCGCGCGCGCAGCCACTCGCGGGCGCTCTCCTTCTCCTTCTCGGCCTCCTCCGGCGTGGCCGCGCGCGCGGTCTCGGCGGCCAGCGTGCGCGCCGCCTTCACCTGCTTCGGGCGGGGGTCCTGAGCGGCCACCTGCGGGGCTCGCACGGCCGGGGGCTTGTTGGCCGCCACCTGCGGCTTCTCCGCCTGCTGCGCGGGCCTTGGGGCCTGCTCGCGCGGCTTGCTGGCAAGCTGGCTAGCGGGCTCGTCAGCAAGCTCGGCGGGGGTGTTGCCCGCACGGCGCGCGAGCATCCGCGCCCGGGCCGCGCGCACCGTGCTGCGGGCCGAGCCCTTCGCCGCGCGCCGGGCCTCCAGCGCCGCCGCGACCACCGGCGAGTCGGGGCCGAGTTCGGTCTCCAGCTCGGTCATCAGCTGCTGGTTGGCGGCCAGCTCGGTCGCCCGCAGCTCGACCGTCATCCCCTGCTCGCCCCCGTGCACCACGGTCCACGCCGCGGCGAACGCCGCCTCGTCGTCCAGCACGCCGAACGGGCTTGCGGCCTTGATCTCCTCGGCGACGTCGGCGACCTCCTGGTGGAGCTCCCGCCGGCGCTTCGCGTGCTCCTCGCGCTCCTTCTCCCGCTTGCGGTCGGCCTTGGTACGGCCGTGCCCGCCGTGGGTGCGCAGGTCCCAGATCCCGACCGCGAACAGCGAGGACGCACCCATCACCGCGGCGACCCACACCGGGTGGCCGTCCAGGCCGTGCCAGAAGTTCACCCCGGCCGCGATCGAGGCCAGCAGCCAGGTCGAGGTCCGGTACTTGCCGGTCGGGCGGCCGGCCGCCTCGGCTTGCTGGCCCATGAACGTCACCGCCCAGGCGCCGCCCTCCAGCATGGTGGCGAACAGCGCGGCGAGGACGAACTCCACCTTCGCGCTGGTCAGCGCGCCGACCTGGGAGATGACCGCCGGCACCACCGAGCAGGCCATCACCAGCGCCACGAAGGCGTCGGCCGGGTGGGCCTTGAGCCAGCCCAGCGCCTTGGCCCGGCGCTCGGCGCGCTCGGCCTTGGCCAGGCGGCGGCGCTCCTCCTCGGCCTTCCGGTCGGCCTCCTTGCGCTTGCGCTCGGCATCCGCGTCCCTGCGGGCCTGCTCGGCCTTGGCCGCCTCGTCGGCGCGGCGCTGCTCGGCCTCCTGCACCTTGAGCTGGAGCTCGAAGTCGCGGTCGGCGCTCCTGTCGGCGCGGGCCTCGGCCCGCTCGGCGGCGCGGTCCGCCCGGCGCTGCTCGCGGATGTCGACGGCGGTGCTCATCGGGTCACCTCACCCTCGTACGGGTCGGTCGCGGTGTCGGTCTCGTGCCAGGCCCAACCCGCCCAGTCGGCGACGCGGTCGGCCAGCTCCAGCGCCACGTCGCCGAGCGGGCGCGGGCGGCGGGGCAGGTCGGCGACGGCGTGGACGGCGGACAGGCCGATCAGGAACATCGCCGGGGCGCCGAGCCAGAAGTTCAGGCCGGCCGCCTTCACCAGGAAGCCGCTGCCGAAGGTCGCGGCGAACCCGGCGATCTCGGGGGCGCGGGTGAGGGCGAAGACCGCCGGGACGGCGATCAGGTCGCGGGCGGGGAAGCGGCGGATCATCGGGCACCTCCGGCCGGGGTGGTCATGCTGGCGAACAGGAGACGGGCCAGCTCCTGGCGGAGCCGGGGGGCGATGGGCTCGACGCCCAGGCGGCCGGCGAGCGCGGCGGCGCCGGCGGAGGTGTAGCGGGCGAGCAGCTCGGCGACCAGGCCGACCAGGGCGACGCACCCGGCGACGACGCCGAACACGATCTCCAGGAGGGCGAGGACGAACAGCGGGATCGCCTTCACGCCGCCACCGCCATCCGGGCCGGGCGCCGGCGCAGGCCGTCACGGGAGCGGAACGGGGTCGGCATCCGCCGCAGCAGCTGGCGGTAGTGGGCGACGTCCAGCTGGTCGACCTCGCTGTCGTCGTCGGCGGCGACGACCAGGTCGTCGAGGAAGTCGGCCAGGGCGTCGCGGTGCGCGGCCAGCGCGGCCTCGACGTCCTCGGAGGTCTGGGGCTCGACAGCCGTGGCGGGCTCCAGGCCCGCGGCCTCGATGAAGTCCAGCGCGGTAACGACGCGCCGACCAGAAACGATCGTCTTCATGGGTGGCGTGCTCCTTCCAGTACGACTCCCGTGGGCCCCGGCGGTGACGCGCCGGGGCTTCTGCTTTGGGCATGGCGGTGCCGTCCAGCCTTCGGGCTTGTCCCGGGACTGCGATGGCACGGGAAGACCTTCGCAGCGGAGTCCCGGGACTGTCAACAGTCCCGGGACAAATGTCGCGGGACACTTGTCCCAGGACTGTGATTGATGTTGTCCCGGGACTGTGGTTCACTGACCGCGTCGAAAGGAGGGAGTCCAGTCATGGCACCCAAGACGCCTCAGTGGCGCGAACTCGCAGATCAGATCGCTGATCGCATCAGGGCAAACGAGGCCGGTTTCAGGCCCGGCGACCAGCTTCCGCAGATCCGCGAGTTGGTGGCTCAGGGCAAGGGGTCGAAGACCACCGTGCTGGCGGCCTACAAAGCGTTGGAGACCGAGGGACTGGTCACCATGGCCCGCGGCCACGGCACCCGGGTGCGCAGGCCCGCCCCGCATCAGATCCGCCGGCATCAGGACCGGTACGCCTGGGAAAAACAGCAGGCCAAGCGCCCTGAGACCGAGCGCATGAACAACGGCGTAGTCGAGCGCGACACCGGCCTCGGGCACGACCAGGTCGAGTGCCACACCACGTTCAACGCGATCCCTGCCGACCTCGCGCTGGCGAGCCGATTCGGCGTCCCGGTGGGAACCCTGATGCTGCACCGAAACTACTGGCACAGCACTCCCGGCGACCCGACCGCGCTCTCCCTGATCGACTCCTACCTGGTGCACGAGGTCGCAGCGCGGAACCCCGACCTCCTGGACACTTCCAAGGAGCCCTGGCCCGGGGGCACCCAGCACCAGCTAAGCACCATCGGGATCGAGATCGCCGAGATCGGCGACGGGATCAGCTGCCGGGTCGCCACCCAGGAGGAGGCTCGGCGACTCGGTATTCCGCCCGGATCTGCGGTGCTGCTGCTGGACAAAACCAGCGTGTCGACCGACGGCGACGTCGTGGAGTACTCGCACGTCGTACTGCCTGGTGATCGGACGTCAATCGAGTACTCAGTCCCTCTCGAGAGGTGGGCCCAGTGATCCGGACGATCTCCGTCGTAACCCCGGTACATGACCAAGCTCTGCAGTTCCTGCCGAGCGCCTTCGAGTCTCTGGCTAGCCAGAAGCTGCCCGGAGGCTGGGGGTTCGAGTGGCTGATCCAGGTCGACGGCGGCACCGGAGACGATGTGGCCGGCCTTCTCCCCGCAGACCCTCGCGTCAAGATCGGGGGGAACAGGCGCGGCGGTCCTGGGGTAGCCCGGACCATGGCCTGGGGCCGCAGCACCGGCGAGCTGGTGAAGGTTCTCGACGCCGACGATCTCCTCCCCGATGGCGCGCTCGCCCGCGACATCGAGGTCATGGAGGCCCACCCCACCATCGGCTGGACGGTCAGCCGGGTACTCGACCTCATGCCTGACGGCAGCCTCCAGCACTACACCCTTGGAGACCCTGAGCCAGGGGTCTTGGCTCGCGGAGAGATGTTCGACTACTGGTCGGAGACCTTCCGCCCCCAGGTGCACCCCGCCACGCTATGCATCCGCGAGCCCTTGCTCGCAGAGGTCGGCGGGTGGATGGCGCTCCCGGCATCTGAGGACACCGCACTCCTCATGGGGCTCGACGTGTTGGCCGACGGCTGGTTCATCTCCGAAACCGGCCTCCACTACCGGAAGCACCCGGGCCAGACGACCAACCACGCGGACCACCGATCCGGACCCGAGTGGGAGGCCCGGATGAGCGTGATCCGACGGCACGCCGATGCTCTCCGACGTCGGCGGAGTTAGATACCGGCCCCACCCCGCACATGCTGCCCTGCCGCCAATTCACGGCAGGATGGCCCCTGAATGGCGAAAGCCCGCCCTTGCCGGGGCGGGCTTTCGGAAGCTGCCGAGCGACCTACTCGGCTGGACGAGCTACCCAATGCATACGAGATGGGAGGTGCGCTCACCCTTGAGCGTACGAGACGAGACTGTGTCACCGCCAGCTCACACCGCGCAGCGCCAGCGTCTTCTGGCCAGCGCGCTGGAGTACGCCGCGCGCGGCATGGCGGTGCACCCGCTACTGGTCGGGCTCAAGGAGCCTCGGTGGCGGGACTGGGAGAGCCGCGCGACCCTCGACCCGGAGCTGATCACCCGCACGTGGCGGGCCCCGTTCAACGTGGGCGTCGCCTGCGGGCCATCCGGGCTCGTGGTCCTGGACCTCGACGTGCCGAAGGACGGGGTGATCCCGGACGAGCTGGCAGCGATCGGGGTGACGGACGGTCTGTCGATGCTGCGTCACCTCGCTGCCGAGGCCAGCGTCCAGGAGCTGGCCGCCACCATGGCGGTGCGGACGTGCAGCGGCGGGCTACACCTGATCTACCGTGCCCCGGCCGGGGTCGAGATCCGCAACAGCGCGGGCACCGTGGCTTGGTGCATCGACGTTCGGGCCGACGGCGGGTACGTCGTCGGGATTGGCTCCGAGGTCGACGGCTCCGCCTACTCGCTCGCCGGGACCCTCACCACCCCGGCGGAACTGCCTGAGTGGATGCTGACCCTGATCACGGCCAAGGCCGAGCCACCCAAAGGCGGGGGAGCGGTCACCGGGGCTGAGGTGGTCTCCCGGCTGCAGGCGTTGGCCAAGCAGGCCGGCACCACCCGGGAGGAGCGGTGGGCGGCTGGCATCCTCGCCAGCGAGTGCGCCGACTTGGCCGCGATGAAGGCTGGCACCGGCCGCAACCAGCGGTTGAACCTCGCCGCGTACCGCGCCGGGCAGCTGGTGGCCGCCGGCCTTCTGTCGCAGACCGAGGCCGAGGACGCCTTGATCTCCACCGCCCGGGACTGCGGGGTCGGCACCAGCGCCGCCCGTCCGTACGCGCGGGAGATCGAGAAGACGGTCTCCTCGGGGATGCGGGCCGGACTGGCCCGTCCCCGATACATGGACTCCGCCGCCCAGGCCCGCCGCGCGGGTGGTGCCGCATGAGCGAGGTCATCGCGCTGCCTTCGCAGGTGGCCACCGAGGCGGAATTCGACGGCGTCCCGGTGGACCTGGTCGAGGCGTTCAAGCGGGACCAGGAGCGGGCGAAGAAAGCCACGGACTGGCTGAGCAGTGCGACTCCGGATCAGCTGGCCGCGTTCGAGGCGTTCCAGACGATCCAGGCTGCGGAGCAGGCGAAGAAGGCGGAGGCGAAGCAGAAGGCGGAGGCTGAGAAGGCGGCCAAGGCACAGAAGGCCGAGGACGAGAAGGCGGCGAAGCAGGAGGCCGCCGAGCGCGCCCGCCAAGGCGCAGCCGGCACCGAGATGACGGACGCGGTGCTGTCGCAGCGGGTCTCCGACTCGGTGATGGCGGGGCTGCACTGCTGGTCCGCAAGCCTGGGCTGGATGACCTGGCACCGCACTCACTGGGAGCGGAGCAACTCCGAGACCGTGATCGAGAACGTCCGCAAGTTCATGCTGGACTCGGTGACCAAGGAACTGCGGTCGCCGGACACGGACTGGCGGAAGCGGCAGGAGCTGATGTCCCTGCTGAGCAAGAGCCGGATCAACGCGATCGTGGAGCTGTGCAAGGGCATCACCCAGGTCCGGGACGACATGTTCGACAGTCACCCCGACCTGCTCAACACCCTGAACTGCGTGGTGAACCTGCGAACGGGCGAGGTACGGCAGCACGACCCGGCCTTCTACTTCACGAAGGTCACGCCGGTGCCGTACATCAAGGGCGCCACCCACCCCGACTGGGACATGGCGCTCCAGGCCGTCCCCGAGAAGGCCCGTGAGTGGTTCCAGGTCCGTGCGGGGCAGGGCATCACGGGGCACATGACGCCCGACGACGTGCTGCTGATGCTCCAGGGCGGAGGTGAGAACGGGAAGTCCACCGTCCTCGACGCCATCGGCCGGGCGATCGGCCCCGGCTACAAGGTCGGCGTGTCGGACCGGGTCCTGCTGGCCGAGGCTGGCGCGCACCCGACCGAGCTGATGGACTTCCGCGGGGCCCGGTTCGCCGTCGCCGAGGAACTGCCCGAAGGCCGGAGGATGTCGGTGAAGCGGTTGAAGGACGTCATCGGCACGCCCACGATGAAGGCCCGGTACATGCGCCAGGACACCGTCGAATGGGACTCCACCCACTCGATGTTCCTCTCCACCAACTACCTCCCAGTGATCGAGGAAACGGACCACGGCACCTGGCGCCG
>NZ_JBPQGP010000007.1:0-5030 GCF_051374625.1 Kitasatospora sp. HPM-01-4
GGTGGCCCTGGGGGCGTCAGCCGCCGGAACCGAGGGCGCCTGCTCCAGGATGGTGTGGCGTTGGTGCCGCTCATACCGAAGGAGGACACCGCCGCGCGGCGCGGGCGGCCGGTCTCCGGCCACTGCCGGGAATCGGCCAGCTCCCACGGCACCGGCGGACCAGTCCACGTGCGGCGAGGGCTGGTCGATGTGCAGGCTCTGCGGCAGCGTGCCGTGCTCCATGGCGAGCACCATCTTGATCACGCCCGCGACACCGGCGGCGGCCTGGGTGTGGCCGATGTTGGACTTCACCGATCCCAGCCAGAGCGGCGATGCCGCGTCACGGTCCTGGCCGTAGGTGGCGAGCAGGGCCTGGGCCTCGATCGGGTCGCCCAGTCGCGTCCCCGTACCGTGCGCCTCCACCGCGTCGATCTCCTCGGCCGTGAGGCGGGCGTTCGCCAGGGCCTGGCGGATGACGCGCTGCTGGGAGGGGCCGTTGGGGGCCGTCAGACCGTTCGAGGCACCGTCCTGGTTGATCGCGCTCCCGCGTACCACCGCCAGGACCGGGTGGCCGTTGCGCTCCGCGTCCGACAGCCGCTCCACCAGCAGCATGCCGACACCCTCACCCCAGCCGGTACCGTCCGCGTCGGCCGAGACGCCCGGCAGCGGCCGTCCTCGGACAGGCTCGCGCTGGCGGCTGAAGGAGACGAACGCGCCCGGCGAGGACATCACCGTCACACCGCCGGCCAGCGCCATGGTGCACTCGCCGCCGCGCAGCGCCTGCACCGCCATGTGGAGGGCGACCAGTGAGGAGCAGGCGGTGTCGACCGACACCGCCGGACCTTCCAGGCCGAAGGTGTACGAGAGCCGGCCCCAGACCACCTTGGCGTCGCCCGGGCCGAGGAAACCGCCGAGCTCCTCGGAGGCGTCCATGGCGAGCTGGAGGTAGTCCTGCCCGTTGGTGCCGACGAACACACCGGTCCGGCTGCCGCGCAGGGACTCCGGGTCGATGCCCTGCCGCTCGAAAGCCTCCCAGGAGGTCTCGAGCAGCAGGCGCTGCGGGTCCATCGCCAGCGCCTCACGCGGCGAGATCCCGAAGAACGTCGGATCGAACTCGGCCACGTCGTAGAGGAACCCGCCCTCCCGGGTGTAGGCCGTGTTCGCCTGCTCCGCGTCACCGCTGTACAGCGCCTCCAGGTCCCAGCCACGGTCGGTCGGGAAGCCGGAGATCGCGTCCGTCCCCGTCGCCAGCAGCTGCCACATGTCCTCGTAGTATGGACCCCGCCCGGGAAACGGCAGCTCATCGCGACGATCGCGATCGGCTCGTCGTCCACCAGGCGGCCGAGTACGGGCAACCCGGACCGGTCGTCGGCGCCGCCGAGCAGCTCGGACCGCAGGTGGTCGGCCAGCGCGCGCACCGAGGGGTAGTCGAACACCACCGTGGCGGGCAGCGCCAGGCCGGTCGAGGTGGCCAGCAGGTCGCAACTGACGGCGGTCAGCGAGTCGAATCCGAGTTCCCTGAACGCCTTGCCGACCTCGATGCCCTCCGGGTCGGCGTAGCCGAGGACGGTCGCCACATTGGTGCGCACCAGGTCAAGGAGCGCGGTGTCCCGTTCGGCCTCGGAGAGGCCCGCGAGCCGCTGCGTCAGAGCGGTCGGGCCGCCGGTCGCCGACCGGGCTTCGCCGACGGCCTTGTCGATCGCCCGGCGGGCCGCCGGCAGCTCGTCGAGCAGCCGGCTGGGGCGAGTTGCTGACGAACGAGGGGGCGAAGCGTCCGCACGAAGTCGGCCGCGGTCACGGTCACGTCGTCGGCGGACAGTGCCCGGTGCAGGAAGGCGATTCCCAACTCCCGTGCCATGGCGGGGAGTCCACCCCGGTGCAGGCGCTCTTCGAGGGTGCGGTCGGTGGCCATGCCGCTCCCGGCCCAGGGGCCCCAGGCGATGGAGGTGGCGGCCAGACCGTCCGCCCGGCGCTGCTCGGCGGCGCGTCCAGGAAGGCGTTCGCGGCGGCGTAGTTGCCCTGACCCGCGCTGCCGATGACACCTGCCACGGAGGAGAACAGGACGAAGGCGGAGAGGTCGGAGGTCAGTTCGTGCAGGTTGAGCGCGGCGTCCACCTTGGGACGGGCCACGGTCGCGAACCGCTCGGGCGTCAGACCGTCCACCACACCGTCGTCCAGCACACCGGCGGTGTGGAACACCGCCGACACCTCAACGGTGGCGAGCAGCTCAGCCAGCGCCTCACGGTCGGCCACATCACACGCGGCCACCGTGACGGTTGCGCCCAACTCGGCCAGCTCATCACGCAGTTCGACCGCACCGGGAGCCTCCAGACGACGACGGCTGGTCAGCACCAGGTGCTCTCTGGCACCGTTACGGGCCAGCCAGCGCGCAACCTCCGCACCCAACGCACCCGTACCACCCATGAACGCCCAGAACCGTCCCGGACGGCTTCCAGGCGACGCCCTCGCCACGCACGGCCCGCACGACGCCGGCCAACACACCCGACGCCCGCACCGCGACCTGATCCTCACCACCCGCCAGCACACCCGCCAGCCGCGACAGCGCACGCTCGTCCAGCACCTCCGGCAGATCGACCAGACCACCCCAACGCTCCGGATGCTCCAGCGCCACCACCCGGCCAAGCCCCCAGACCTGAGCCTGAGCCGGGTTGCCGAGCGGTCACTGCGACCGGTCGACACCGCACCCCGCGTCACACACCACAGCGGAGCAGCGATACCGGCATCACCCAGCGCCTGTACCAGCGCCAGCGTCCCTGCCACACCGTCGGACACCGTCGGCAGTGCCAGCACCCCGGAGACCGGAGTTCCGTCCGCTGCCTTCCGTAGGCGCACGGCGGTCTCCGCGCGATCCGTACCGAGCTCGACCGGGCGGACGTCCGCACCGCGTTCGGCCAGGATCCGGACCACGGCCGTCGCAGCGGCGTCCTCGGCCGGAGCCGCCACCAGCCAGGTACCCGACAGCCCGCTCGGGGCCGGGTCGGCGATCGGCTTCCAACTGACCTGGTAGCGCCAGCCGTCCACCGTGGACTCGGTACGGCTCTGCCGACGCCAGGCCGACAGAGCGGGCAGGAGCGTGCCCAGCTCGCCGTCACCGTCGACCTGCAGGGTGGCGGCCAGGGCGTCAAGGTCCTCGCGCTCCACGGCTTCCCAGAACCGCGCGTCCACCTCGTCCACCGCAGCGGCCGGCCGGGCCGCCGACTCCAGCCAGTACCAGTCGTGCTGGAAGGCATAGGTGGGCAGGTCGACGCGCCGTGCGCCGCGACCGGCGAAGACCGCCTGCCAGTCGATGACCGCACCACGGACGTACACCTGGGCGAGGGCGGTCGTCAGCGCCCGCACCTCGGGACGGCCCGCGCGCAGCACCGGCGCGAAGGCCGCGTCCTCGGTAGCGCTCTCCTGGCCCATCGCGGACAGGACGCCGTCCGGACCCAACTCCAGGAAGGTACGGACTCCTTCGGCCTCCAGTGCCTGGACGGCGTCGTGGAAGCGGACGGCGTCACGGACGTGGCGCACCCAGTACTCGGCGGTGCGCAGCTCACCGGTGACCTCACCGGTGAGGGTGGACACGATCGGGATCCTCGGCTCGCCGAAGGTCAGCCCCTCGGCAAGCGCACGGAACTCGGCCAGCATGCCGTCCATCAACGGCGAGTGGAAGGCATGGCTGACGGTGAGCCGCTTGGTCTTGCGACCGTCGGCGGCCAGCTTCTCCGCAACCGCCAGCACTGCCTGCTCGGCACCGGAAATGACCACGGAGGTCGGGCCGTTGACGGCGGCGATCCCCAACTCGTCGGTCAGCAGCGGCAGTACCTCGTCCTCGGTGGCCTGCACCGCCACCATCGCGCCACCGGTGGGCAGTGCCTGCATCAGCCGGCCGCGAGCGGCGACCAGAGTGGCGGCGTCCGCCAACGACAGCACACCCGCCACGTGCGCGGCAGCGATCTCACCGATCGAATGACCGGCCAGGAAGTCCGGCCGTACGCCCCACGCCTCCACCAGACGGAACAGCGCCACCTCGATGGCGAACAGCGCCGGCTGGGTGTAGGCGGTCTGGTCGAGCAGCTCGCCCGCGAACATCTCCTCGCGCAGCGGACGCTCCAGATGCCGGTCCAGCTCCGCGCACACGGCGTCGAGGGCAGAGGCGAACACCGGGAACGCCTCGTACAGCTCCCGGCCCATCCCGACCCGCTGGCTGCCCTGGCCGGTGAACAGCAGGGCGAGCTTTCCGCCGGTCCCGGCGGAGCGGACGATCCCGGCGGCCGGGTCTCCGGCTGCCAGCGCCCGCAGCGTGCGGGTGAGTTCCTCGCGGTCCTCGGCCACCAGCAGTGCCCGGCGGTCCAGGGTGGCTCGGGTGGTGGCCAACGAGTAGGCGATATCGGCGAGTTCGGCCTCCGGCCGGGTCTCGACGAAGGACAGCAGCCGGCCGGCCTGTGCTCGCAGGGCGTCCTCGCTCTTCGCGGAGAGCAACCACGGCAGCACGGCGGAACGTACCGGATCGACGTCTGTGGACGTCGGCTGTTCGGCGGGCTCGGGGGCCTGCTCGATGATGGTGTGCGCGTTGGTGCCGCTGATGCCGAAGGAGGAGACCGCTCGGCGCGGGCGTCCGGTCTCGGGCCAGGGACGGGCCTCGGTGAGCAGTTCGACGGCGCCCGCCGACCAGTCCACGTTGGGCGAGGGTTCGTCCACGTGCAGGGTCTGCGGCAGCGTGCCGTGCCGCATGGCCATCACCATCTTGATGATGCCCGCGACACCGGCGGCGGCCTGGGTGTGGCCGATGTTGGACTTCACCGAGCCCAGCCACAGCGGCGAGGCCCCGTCACGGTCCTGGCCGTAGGTGGCGAGCAGCGCCTGCGCCTCGATCGGGTCACCGAGCGTGGTGCCGGTGCCGTGCGCCTCGACCGCGTCGACCTCGTCGGCCGAGAGCCCGGCGCCGGCCAGGGCCTGGCGGATGACGCGCTGCTGGGAGGGGCCGTGGCGGTGGCCACCTGTTGCAGGCGCCGTCCTGGTCGATCAGCCCGGGACCACGGCCAGGA
>NZ_JBPQGP010000008.1:0-14829 GCF_051374625.1 Kitasatospora sp. HPM-01-4
CCACAACCGCACGATCGAGGCCCGTTTCTTCTCGGAGACGCTGAATCAGGCCGTGGACCGGCTGAACGCCGAGAATCCCGCGAAATACCCGGAGGAGTTCTGGGCGCAGTGGCTCTCCGGCGAGCATGAGGTAGATTTCCGTAAGGAGATCATTCGGGACTTCGGAACGGCGGAGGAGGACGAGGGATTGGCACACGCCGTGCTCTCGAACTGCAAAGTCCTGGGCGAAGGGGTCGATATCCCGAATGCAGACGCGGTCCTGCTTCAGGGCAGGGGCAGCATGGTGGATATCGTCCAGGCCATCGGCCGGGCCCTTCGGATGAAGCCCGGAGAGGGAAAGACCGCGAGCCTGATCGTACCGGTCTTCCTCAAGCCCGGTGAGGAACCCGGAGACATCCTGGAGTCGGAATCGTACGGGCCGCTGGTCAAGATCCTCAGTGCCATCCGCAGCCACGACGCCCGGGTGATCGAGGCCCTGGCCGTGCCCCAGAAGTCCGGCAAGCGCACGGGTGGGCGCAGCGCTGAGGCCGAGGTCGCGCCGGGTGTGAGCGAGGGCGGGGCGCCCACGTTCTCGCTGCCGGTCCGGTTCCAGAGCAAGCCCGGCGACGACGTCCTGGCGCTGTTCATCGCCACGCGGGTCCTGACCGGGGAGAGCCAGTTCTGGCGTGAGGGGATCGGGCATTGCAGGCGCTGGTACGAGGAGACCGGCGGGCTCGATGTTCCGTATTCCGCGCGGGTCGGTGAGCAGGAGAATTTCCGTCTCGGGGAATGGCTCACGCAGAGGCGTGTGGAATTCGCGAACGGTGAATTGGCGCGCCACCGGGTGGAGATGCTGGAGCAGCTCGGCATGATCTGGTCCGTCTCGGACGCGCGGTTCGATGCCGGCCTGGACTGGGCGCGGGTGTGGGCGAAGGAGCACGGCAGCTCGCTGGCGGCGCCGGCGCGGGCGGCGGTCGGCGGGTACGCGATCGGGGCCTGGCTGGCGGGTCTTCGGGCGGCGGCCGAGGTGCCCGAGGGCGAGCCGGGGGCGCTCGACCCGCAGCGGCGGGCCGCGCTGGAGGAGATCGACCCGTGGTGGGCGCCGCGCTGGCCGATCGTCTGGCAGCGCACCTACTCAGTGGCAAGGGTGTGGTGGCTGGAGTCGGACGGCCGGGTCGACTGGGCCACTCTGCCGCTGGAGACCGCGTTCGAGGGCGAGCAGCTCGGCCGGTGGGTGCGGGCGCAGCGGGCCGGGTGGGCCGAACTCGACCAGGAGCAGCAGGACCTGCTGGCGGCGCTCGGGATCGGCGAGGACGTCGAGCTGGCGGCCGCGCGGGCGGCGGCCGCGGCGAAGCCCAAGGTCTCGCGCGCCGACCGGTTCACGCAGCACCTGGCGGCGCTGGCCGCGTTCGTCGAACGGGAAGGCCACGCTAAGGTGCCCCGCTCACACAAGGAGGACGGGACATCACTGGGCACCTGGCTCAACAACCAGAAGGCACGCCGCGGCAAGCTCAGCCCGGAGCAGCTCGGGCAGCTGGAGGCCCTGGGAGTGGCCTGGTAGAGGCCCGCCCCGGGCCGGTCCGCCCGCGCGGCCCGAAGTTCCGCTGTCGAACTGTGGCTCAGTCTTCGGCTTCGGGGTCTGCGTCAACGGTGCGTCGGTATTCCCAGTGGTCCTTGTCCATCTGAATGCCGAGGTGGATGGGGGCCGGGTATCGAGTGCGGTGGTTCCAGTGCAGGGCATGGTCGCACAGGCGGGCGGCTGCCAGGCCGTAGGTGAGTGGTGCGTGGCCGTCGGGGAGGTGGAGCACGCTGATTTCTGTCGCGGTGTGGCTGTACCAGGTCTCTGCCTGTTCCGCGGCGGAAGTGCTGGCCCATCGCGTGTACTTCTCGCCGGCGCGTGCGTGGCGGGAGCTGCCGGTGTACTGCTGGGGCAGGTTGCTCATGATGAAGGTGTTGGTGGTGCCTTCCATGAGGAACAGGCCGGTGGCTTGCTTGCCTTCTTTGGTCTCGGTGGTGTCCTCGTCGGTGTAGTCGAGGTTTTCGATGAGGGCTGGCGAGGCGACGTGGTCGCTGCCGGCGGTGACGCGTAGGACGGCCCGGGGGCGCTGGTCGGCGGGGAGGGTGAAGCCGGGCAGGGCGGGTCGGCCGTCCAGCATGCCGTTGGGTTCGGGGGTGCGGCCCAGGTGGCGGTTGGCCAGCAGCGGCCAGATGCTGCGGGCTTCGTCGCCGGAGACGTAGAGGTTGTAGCCGGTCGCGGTGCCGGCGTAGGTGCCGAGCTCCCACAGGGCGCGGTCGATGGAGCGGGGCAGTTGCGCGTCGCGGCGGCGCCCGTCGGGCAGGCGGCGGCTGCGGTGGAGGGTGTTGGCGGTGGCGTAGTCGAGCCAGATTCCGCCGGGGGCATCGGCGTTGGGCAGGAAGGCCAGGGTGTGCCACAGTCCTTCGCTCTGGGGTACGAGTGCGACGAGGGTCCAGATGAGGCGGGGCTGTTCGGTTGCGGGGCCGCGGCGTTGGCCGCGCTGTTCGCGCAGGTGCAGGCCGACGTGGACGAGGGGTTCCTTGAGGCCGTGGGGGCCACAGGCCAGAGCGTCGGTCAGGCGGGGGTGAACCAGGCCGGCGGTGCGGTGGAGGTCGGCGATGGCCATGTGGCCGCGGTGGTCGCCTTCGAGTTCGCGGCCCAGCCGGTCGAGGGCGGTGGTGATTTCGCGTTCTTTCTTGCGCGGGTTGCGGCGGCCGGGCTTGTGGGGGGTGAGGAACTGGGTGAGGGCATCGAGACGGGCGAGTTCGCGCACGGCATGGGGCTTGGCATCGAGCTCGTAGGGATCATCGACGGTGGCGTCGGTCTTACGAGAGGCGCGGCGCTGGCGGGCCCAGGCTTTGGCGTCGTACTCGGTCTCGCACAGGGCGAGCAGTCGGGTCCCTTCAGGGGCGTCCAGCCCTTGGAGTTGGCGGGCCAGGGCGGGACGCTGCGGGTGGTGGTCGCCGTGGCGCAGCAGGTCGTCGGCAGGCTGTAGGAAGGCCTCGACGCGGTCGGTCAGCGGGACTACTTCGTACTCCGGCATGCCGGTGGTGGCCAGGTCGGGGCGGTTGTAGTGGTAGGCGAGCAGGCGCTGCATGCGGGTGCGCTCGTTCTGGTGGCGGTACAGGACGAGGAAGCGTAGGCGTTCGCGGCTGGCGGCGATGAGGATCTCGCCCAGGCGGGGGTCGTCGAGCAGGACGCTGTCGCGGCCTTCGGTGGTGGTGCGGCGGCTGCCGAACGGGCGTCGCCCGGCGACCTGCAGGGCGCGCAGCAGGGGCTGCTTGAGCACGGTGCTGGTGTGGCGGGCGAGTTCGCGGCTGGTGTACATGCCTACGCCCTTGCCCAGGGAGAAGGTGCCGGAGAAGGGGATGAGGGCGCGCAGGTCACTGGGCTGTCCGCTGAGGTCGCAGGCGCTGGGGGCGAGGAACTCGGTCTCGTCCTCGGTGCGGGGGAAGACGTTCTCGCCGTGCAGGCGGGTCCAGGCGTCCAGAGCCAAGCGGGTGGTGTGGTCCACGTGGGTGTGCTCGCCTCTGCCGCCCAAGGCCAGTTTGAGCAGGGGGCCGTCGGCGGCGCGGGGGGCGAACCAGGCGGTGCGGGCGCTCTTGAGGGTGTTGCTCAGGCGGGAGACGCGGGGCTGGACGGCCGCGACTGGGACGTTCAGGCCGGGGTGGGACTTGGCGGCCACCTCTAGGCGCAGGGTGGCGTAGTGGATCCGGGTCTTCCATTCCGGGTCATCTTCGCCGGCGACTTCGGTGGTGTCGTCGTTGCCGTAGGCGGCGCCCCAGGTGTTCCTCCACAGCAGGTCGGGGTCCCACACCTGCAGGCAACCGGCCAGGTCGGGGCGGAAGCGGACGGTCTTGCCGTCGATCTCCCAGGGGTGGGCCGCCAGCTTGTTCGCGGCGGCCCAGCTGGCCGCCCTCCAGGCCCAGCCGGGTGCGTCGATGCAGGCGCCGGTGCGCGTGAAGTGTTCCCACAGCGAGGTCTCCTCGGGGGTGGTACCGGCGATGAGGTCGGCGATCTCGCTCTGGTAGGCGAAGGAGAACCGGTCGGCGTCGGTCTGCAGCAGGGCCTGCTCCCACAGGACGATCGCGTCATGCAGGTCGTCGCGGTCGATGGGGCGGCTGGTGGCCAGGAATTTCGGCGGGTCGGTCTTGCTCGTGGGGTATAGGGCGGCGCAGGTGTAGCCGGTGGCGCGCAGCACCGTGAGCAGGCCCGCATAGGGCAGGTTGGCTGTCGAACCGGTGATGCCGCGGTACTCCTCCCGCAGGGCTGGCCAGGCTCGGTCGATCTTGTCGGGCAGGGGGTGGAGGAAGGTGGTGCCGAGGAGGTTCTCGTCGGTGTGGCAGGCCAGTAGGGACAGCCGGGTCTGGGTGCTCATCAGGGCCTTTCGTACTCGGCCGCGGTGGCGCGGGGAAGGGGGACGTGGACCAGGTGGGGCTGGTCGATGGAGTGGGCGAGGTCGAGCCACGCGGTGAGGGTTGAGCCGTAGGCACGGCGCAGCTCGTACTGCTCCTGCTCGGTCAGGTCGTCGTAGTAGGCGCGCAGCAGGGACGGGTAGTCCGTTCCGAAGTGGGTGGCGAAGAAGGCGTTGTCGACGAGGTACAGCTGCACAGGGGTGCCGCCGCGGCGGGCGCGCCCGGCGAGCTGGATCATGTCGACGAGGATCCCGGCGAGGATCTCGGTCTTGAGGAACTTGGGGAGGCGGGAGAACATCGGGCTGCTGCGTAGGAGCCAGTAGAGGCGGCCGTGGGCGGCGCGGGTCTGCAGCGCGAGCATGCGGGCGGGGTCGGGTCCTGGGCAGGCCGCGGCGATGCCGGCCGCGCCGATACTGGCGTACATCGACTCGGGTGTGTGCAGGTTGGCGGCTGGCCGGGTGGCGACCCATACCGAGGCCAGGGCGGAGCGGTCGGTGCCGGGGACGAGGATGTTCAGGGCGCGGGCGACCAGGCGCAGCGGCGCGCAGACGACCTTGACGTGGGGGTGGGTGTAGGGCAGGTCTTCGAGTTGGTCGACGGTGATCATGACCACGCCGGGCGGTGGGGCCACGCCTGCTGGCGGTCCGGTCTTGGGGATGACCACGGCGACCCAGGACGGGTCGGGGATCGCGGAGGCGATGCCGGTGGCGAGCAGCATGGCCTGGCTGTAGGCGTTGGAGACCACCATCGCGCGGGCGCGGTCGGGTTCGTGGATCTCCATGTCCCGTAGGTGTTCGGACAGGCGGTCCCGCCACAACAAGGCGCCCAGCTCCAGGAGTCGGGCGGGTTTGGTGGACTCCTCCTGGCCGCCGATGGCAACGGGGTTCCACGCGTCGGTGGTGGTGGAGACGTTGCCCGGCCTGGCGGTGACCGCGCCGGGGGTCGCGTCGGTCATCACGTAGGCGGGTCTGGTGTGCAGGTGCTCTTTGGCGGCTCGCGGGAAGTACGCAGTCGCGGACAGGGCGAGGACGCTGCGCTCGACGCCGGCGGTGGCCAGGGCGATGGTGCCGCCGAGCTGGACGGTGCTGGTGTGCGGGTCGCCGCCGAGGGTCTGCACGGACAGGCGGCCGCCTCCGCGCTGGTTCTTCTCGATCTTGAATCCGAACAGCTGGTAACCCAGCGGCCCGTACGGCAGTGCGGGGTTGAGGGTGAACGTTCCTAGGGCGCTGGCCAGTTCCCGTCCGGCCGTCAGTTGCTCGCCCTTTTCAAGGCCGGCGAGGACGGCCTTGAGGTGGACCAGGGCCTTGTGCAGGCAGCCGAGCCAGGAGCGCACCAGCAGGGCGTTGGTGACCTCGCGGCGCTGGTGCTCGGGGATCATCAGCTTCCCGAGTTCCTTGTCGATCCGCGTCTTCACCGAGGGCAGGGCGTCGTGGCTAGCGTCGCGGCTGACGGCCTTGTCGAGCAGCTCAGCCAGCTTGGCGTAGCGCGGTGGGGGTGTGGCCTTCTTGTCCCGGTCGGGGAAGATCGCACGGAACTCCTGGTGGACGTCGCGGTCGACCGGCTCGGTGACATCCACGTGCAGAAGCTTGTCGAGCAGCCACCGGTCCCAGACACCGGGCACGTGCCAGTCGGAGTTGGGGCGCCCATCATCCTGGTCGTCGGTCTCCAGCCACAGCTCGTCCTCCAGGACGTAGTTCAGGAACTGCTCGCCCAGACCGCGCGCCTTGAACAGGGCGTTGACCAGGCGCCGGTCGCTGGCGGCGTCCAGGGCCTCACGCTGGTGGTCGACCTCTGACAGCAAGGAGGACCCGCCCCAAGCGCGGCTGGCCAGGGTGAACACGTCCGAGCCCAGGTCGCACCAGCTGCTCTGCAGGTGGTCGACCTCGTCGATCAGCAGCACCGTGCACAGGCGCAGCAGGAATTCCAGGACGCTGATGCGGCGCAGCGCGCCCTTGTCGGTCTCCACCGGCACCGGTACGGATCCGCGCAGCAGGTTGTGGTGGTTGGTGACGATGATGTCGGCGTCCATGGCCGCGCGGATCAGGGCGTACTTGCCGCAGATGCCCAGGCGCGGGCAGGCGTGGCCGGGGCTCGGCTCCTCCTGACCGCCCGCGACGCTGGCCGGCCGCAGGGACAGGCAGGGCTCGGCGCTGCGCCGCACCGGCGGGCCGTCGATCGACCATGCGGAAAGGTCGCAGCCGTAGGCCAGTTCCTCGAAGCGGTCCTCTCGGCCCTGGGCCAGGGCCCGCTCTGCCTGCTCGGCCAGACGGTAGCCGGAGACCAGGGGCACGATCTTCAAGGTGGGGTTGGCAGCGGCGAGGTCTGCGGCGGTCTGCCGGACGAGGTCGTCGTCCTGGCGCTGGCGTTCGGCTTGTGCGTGTTGGGCGAGCTCGTCGTCGGCCTCGCGCATGCGCTCGGTGTTACTCAGGCTCTCGTGGATCTGGCCGACGACCACCGCGACCGGGCCCTTGCCCTGGCGGGCCAGCAGCGGGGCGGCTGCGTTGAGCAGGACGCTCTTGCCGACACCGGTCGGGGCGTTGAGGACCGTGACCTTGCCCGCGGGCATCCGCAGCCGCTCAACTTTGCGGTCATCGGTGTCCAGCAGTCGGTCGAAGAAGCGGGCCATCAGTGCGGGCTTCCAGCGGTTACGACCGTTCGCGGCCGACTGCCGCTGCGCCAGCCGCAGCACCTGGCGGTGCGAGAGCGCCACCTCGCGGCGGTAGGGGGTGGTTCGCAGCCGCAGTGGGGCGACGCCGGCCTCTCCCTCCCCATCTGGGATCGTCACCACCGAGGAGTCGCCGCCGAAGCTCCACTTCCCCGCCGTCGCCACCGGCTGCGGCCCGCGGTTGCCGTAGTACAGCTCCTCGGCTTCGCGCAGCAGTCCCCTTGCCAACCGCAGCGGCTTCTGCGTGTGCGCCACGACCACGTACGTGGCCTCGCGCGGCTCGACGTCCTCCGGCAGCCGGTACAGGCCGTCAGGCGAGGACGCGTAGTAGCGCACCATCCCGTAGAACGCGCTTCGGCCGGCCACGTCGCCTGGCCGCGCGTGCCAGTAGTCGCCGACCATTTCCCGCACCCGGCGCGGTACTTGGGGCCAGCGCTCCCACAGGTCGGTCCGTGCGGCGGCGAACACGTGCGCCTGGTCCAACGGGACGATCCGCTGCCCCTGGGCGTTACGGAACCCGAAGTACTCGTCGGCCAGTGCCAGCGGGAACGCCACCGCCAGCATCCGCAGCTTCCACTCCTCCGGCCTCACCGCGCACCCCCAGAGGTCTTCTTGATGCGCATGACCAGGCGCGTGAGTGTGGTCACTGTGATCCTTCGCCCGGCGAGCCGCGCCTTGAGGAACTCCACCTCGTGGCCCTGGTGGTCGGGCAGAAGGATGATCAGCGGGTACGGCTTCGGCTCGCGTTCGAGCAGCGCCCGCGCCAGGCCCTCGACCGACTCCCACGCCTTGGCGTCCACGCGCAGGTGCTTCGGGCGTCGGCCCGGCAGCGTGATCGTGATCTTCAGGTCGTACTCGTCAGGGCGCAGCTCGCCCGGCCACATCTCTACCTGCACGTACGCCAGCCCCTGCAGTTGGTTGCGCAGTTCGATCTCGAGCAGGGTCGGCAGCACTCCGTACCGCCATACCGGGCGGCTGAGCGCCAGGTGTTCCGAGCTGGCAGGCAGGCCGACCACCGGGTCGGACTGGCGGCCCGTGCCGACCAGGAACGGTGCTGTCCCTGCGGCGGGCGGCTCCAGGCCCACGCGGTAGTGCACCCCTCGCGGGCGGTGCGCTTCGCACCGCACCTCGACCTCGGCGCCGCGGCGCACAACTCTCATCGGCCACCGGCATTTCGGGCACGGGTACCACCAGCCGTCCAGGTGGCACCATGGCCAGTCGCTGATCGCCTCGAAGAAGTCGAACCGCATCCACAGCTGGTCCCAGGCTCTGCGCAGCACCCGCACCGGCCCGGCTGGGCTCTCGGCCAGCAGGGCGCGCGCACGCCGGTACTCCTGCGGCTCTAGGCGCCGCAGGACCTCGTACAGGCGCCGTTCCTCCTGCTCTGCCCTCACCCGCGCCCACGGCCAATGCCGTTCCAGCGCCGCCTGCGGGACCAGGTGCTCGCGGTACAGGTCCTGCAGCGCGTCGCGGGCCAGGCCGTCCCCGTCGAGCAGGCACAGCTCACCGAAGCGGTCGCCCGATTCACTTGGGGTGGGCAGGAGCGGTGCGAGCGGACAGCGCAGCGCACGGCGGAACTCGCCCATCCCCAGCTGCGCGGCGTCGGCTGCGGGGTGTGCTGCTCGCAGCACGGACAGGCAGTCCATCAGCATCGCCGCCCGGCGCGCGGGCTGCAGCTGGGGGTCCGCCTCCGCCGCAGCCGCCATGCAGCACGCGGTCAGGGCCTGCTCCCGCCGGAGCTGCACGTCATCGCATTCCTTCAGCGCCACGCGCACAAGATCGCTCAAAGGAGACACTCTTGACGACATAGAGTGCGTGTGTGCATGGACACGCCACTCGAACGGGCCAGTGCGGGCGCCTGCCCACCCCTTCGACCACGACCAATGCGCCCTGGCTGTGGGCCGCTGCCCCCGGCGCGCCCTTTCCGTACCACGAGGCGCCCGTCACCCCGCACGGGAAGTGGCTCTGGTTCCTGCCCGTCCGGGCTCTGGACGCAGGCTGGTGGCTCGTCAAGCGAGCAGTAGAGGAGGGGAAGCTCGGCCCGGGTGCCAAGGTCGCCACCCTCGGCAACCCCTTCGACGGTGACCCCACCCGTCGACCGGTGATCGTCTACACCGCCGACCGCACCGACGAAGCCGACGTCCGGCGCGTGCTGATCGCCCTGCGCGCCCTCGGCGTCAACGACGCCCTGGCCTACAAGACCGACGAGGCCACCCAACTCGGTGAGTACGGCGACCGAACCAGCCTGTACACCAGCCCTGTCGGCACCACCAAGGTCGTACACCGCACCCCGCGGTATGCGGCGCCGATCTGATCAACCACAGGCACACAGGGCCTGGCTCGCGGGCTGCGTGCTGGCGTCCGAGGCGTCCGAAGGCGAACCAGGTCGCGCGGCCCCACGGCTCGCCCCACGCTTCCAGCAGTTCGTCGAGTCTTTCACCCCAGACCGCCGCCGACCAGTGGTCGGCTCGCCATAAGACCGGCCACCAGCGCACGCGCCTCCCGGAGCCGGACGGCCATCGGCGGCAGCGCCTCCGCCGTGACACCGCTGGCGGACCCGCTCAGCCAGTTCATCCGTGTCCCGGCCCTGGGGGTCGACGAGGACTCCCCGTCGTTGGACGCTCAAGAGATGGCCGCTGAGATGACACAGGGCATTCGGCAGCCGCTCCACCACCGCGATGACGCCGTCGAACGCCTCCGCCAGGTCGGCCGGATCCAGGTTGGGACCAACCATGGCCGACTCGTTGAACTCCTTCAGCAACAAAGCGGCCTGGCCCGCCAGTACGGCGGTCTTCGGATCGGCGTGCCGCATCGCATGGGCGGCTGTTTCGATAACGAATTTTGTCATGACACGCACCCTAAGAACGGCCACCGACGACATGCCCCGCGACCGGAGCAACACGGTCACCCGGACGAGGACGCCTTCACCCGCGAAGCCGAATCGACTGCTCAGCCAGATAGGAATCGCTCCCTCCACACGTCGCGACACGAGGGCGCGCGGTCCCACACGGTGGGTTCCACCAGACCAGCGGCGAAGGCCGACCGCGACCGCGTGCGCAACAAGGCGGGTGAAGATGACGTACAGCGAGATCGTGAAGGGGCTATGAGCTGTCCAGGGCGGGTGTGACTATCTGCGCCGGGCGGGTGGGGGTGGGCAGCCGCGCATGTCCTCCATCACGGCCCAGGGGAAGCGGTAGTGGGCGTTGCTGAGCGGCCAGATGGTCTTCTCCGTCGGGTGGTTCTGGCCGACGCGACGAGAGCGTGGGCGGTTTCTGGGCGGCTGGGGCGGGCGCAGTTTGCTGGCTTCGGCGAGGTCGGTCGGGTGGGGCAGGCCGGTGTTGGCGAAGGGGGCGTCGAACAGCGGGGTGTCTCCGCCTGCGGCGATCGCATGCTGGTAGGAGGCGGCGAGAAGCAGGGGGCGTGCCCAGGGCGGCACCGGGTGGGTGGCGCAGCCGAAGCGCAGGCCGTCGGGGTCGTGCAGGGCGATGGTGGCCGCGCCGTGGGTGAGGTCGGTGGGGAGGGCGGTGGCGAGTTGGGTGTCGGAGGCGGCGGTGAAGACCGCGGTGGCCAGGGCCGCCGCGAGGTGGGGGTGGGCGGTTGCCGTGTGCAGGCGGCGGGCGACCTCGGTAGCGGTGGCCGGGGGCATCTGCGGTGGGTGGAAGCCGCGGTCGTGGGCGAGCGGCGGGGTGCAGCGGCAGCGGCGCTGGGGGCCGTCGATGGCGCACAGGGTGGTCAGGGCCGGCAGGTTGAGCCATCGGTCGTGGAGAGGGCCGCGCGGGCGGGGGCGGAGGTGGGACAAGTTGTCGTGGTCGGTGCCGGGGAGGTGGGCGGCGGCTTCGGCGATGCGGTGGTGGGTTGCCTGTAGTACTTGTTCAAGGGTGAGGGTGGGTCGGCGACGATGGCAGACCAGGGCCAGGTGCAGGCCGGTGCGCTCGCGCAGCGTGAGCAGGTCGGTGATGCGGCGGCGGGTGAGCAGGTGGGCGCGCAGCACGGTGAGGTGGGTGATGGGGGTGGCGAGGATCCAGGCGGCGGCGATCGCCCAGGGCGGCTGCGGGTCGAGTCGGGGGTAGCCGGTGAGGGGGACGGGTTTGCCGAGGGCGGCGAGGATGTCGTAGGCCAGGCAGATGGTGGAGTCGGTGCCGATGGTGGGGTGGACGGTGGCCTGGCCCGTTGCGGGGTTGTGGGCAGCTTGGGCGGTGCGGGTGTGGGGCAGGTCGTCGTGGGGGTCCAGCACGATGGTGACCGGCGGTAGATCAGGGCGGGTCGGCATGGTCAGGCGGCCCGGCGGTGGCGGAGCTTGCTGTAGGCCCAGCGCAGCAGGTCCTCGTCGACGGTGGCGCGTTTGGAGTCCTTCATGCCGACGGTGAGGTGGTGGGTGATCTTCGCCCAGGCACGGAAGTTGCCGTGGGCGGCCTCGCGGTCGCACAGGGCGATCAGCTCCTTGTCGGCCTTGGCCCAGATCGGGTGGAAAGCGGGGATGACGGTGAGGACCTCGTCCAAGGGCATCGGGTCGATCTCCTGCCAGGCGTAGACGCGGGATTCGAGCATCGGCTCGCTCTGGAGCATCTCGAAGCAGCCGTTGCCGCCGGTGAAGATGATCGTCAGGTCGGTACCGGTGTCGTCCCACAAGTAGCGCAGATATTCGAAACAGAGTTTCGACAGCCACTGCGCCTCGTCGCACACCAGCACGCGGCGTTCTTCCAGGGCGCCGCGCAGCGTGCGGTCGAACTCGATCGCGTGGGCGGGCGGGCGGCCGTGCAGGCCGAGGGCGTGGAACAGTTCGTGGCGCAGGTCGCGGGTGGAGGGGCGGGCGCGGAACTGGATGCGGTGGGTCAAGGTGGGGGCGAGCTCACGCAGGGAGGCGTTGACCGCGAACGACTTGCCGTGCCCGGTCGGGCCGTAGATACAGATCATCGCCTTCGCGTCAATCGCGGCGCGGATGTTCTCGCGCGCTGCGAGGAGTGCTCGGGTGCCGACGATCTGCGCGCCGGCCAGGCGCATGTAGTGGTCCTCGCGTTCGGCCGGCAGACGGCCCAGACGGCCTGTGGTGCTCATCGCATCGGTCCTTTCACTGGGCATCGGGCTCAGGGTCGTGGCGGTGCGGGGTCCGCGCTGTTGCCACCGGGGCCCGGGCTGCTGTCGGTATTCGGTGCTGTGGTCGGCTGGAGGGGGATCGGGCGCACCCAGGAGGCGGGAGGCTCCCTGGGCGGGATCAGGTCCGGCAGCGCCCGGTCCGCCAGGTCCCGCTCACCGGTACGGGCGAGCTGCTGGGCGGCCTCGGCACTGGTCAGTGCCGCCAGCGGCTGCGGCCGCTCCGGTGTGGTGACGGCGCCGTAGCGCCCCAGCTGTCGGCGCTGGCGGTCGGAGGCGGCCAGCGCCCGGGCCATCTTTCTGCGCTCGGCGGCCTTGGCCCGGCGCAGCGCGGCTCGCTGTGCGGGGGTGGCGGCGTTGGCGAGGTGGGCGGAGCCGAGGTGGGTGCCGGTGGCGGCGTCGAACACCTCGATCTCGTGGTCGTGGTGCGGGATGAAGCGCACCCGTACGCGGGTGTCGTCCATTCCGTGCATCCAGGGGCCGACGTAGTAGCGGCCGCGCCAGTGAACGCCTTTGGTGGTCAGCACTCTGGTACGGCCGTCGTCTTCGAGGGTGAAGGACCACAGCAGGCCGGGTGGGACGTCTTCGATCGGGGTGGGGTCGTCCTGCCAGGCTTCGAGCGGTGTGCGGCCGCCGAGCGGCTGCACACGGTGCTCGGTGTTCCACCAGGACACCCATGTCAGGAGCCGCTCGGTGAACTCGGTGAACGGCAGCACATCGGCCGGGTCACTCTTGCGGGAGCGCGGGCGGGTGGTACTGGTGGGGGCATGGAGGTAGCCGGGCTGCGCGACCAGGAACATGTCGACGACGCAGTGGTTGAGGTTCTCCACCGTGCCCTTCAACTCCGGCCGACGCGCCGGGAGGTCCTGCACCGGGACCGCGAGCGCGCCGAGCGCCCGGGTGACCGTGGCACACAAGAACTCCTTGCCGCGGTCGACCCGCACCAGTTCCGGCAATCCCCCGATCGGGCCGTAGGGACCGCCCGGCTCGTCCCGTGACAAGGCGATCCGCAGCGCGGCCAACACCGCGTCCCTGGAAGGCTGATGCGGGGTGACGGCCGCACCGGTGATGGCGTTCCTCGCACAGTCGATGAACCACGTCACCCACGGCCGCACCAGCTCCCCGTCCAGCTCGACGTCGATGGGCAGGTGCTTGTGGTCACCCTCCCAGCAGGCGTTGCGCCACTTCGGCGGGCGAGCCAGATGCACATCGTGCGACCGGCGGGAGAGCTCACCGCCCTTGAGCGCGGCCCGCTGACCGGCGTTCAGGTCCCGCCGCACCGCCCGCTGCAGCGTCGCCAGCGACGGCACACCCACTCCCCCGTCCCCGCCGGCGGACACGTCAGCGTCCGTGCGGGACAACACCTCCACTCCCCCGTCCTTGCCGCGGTCCGCGTCCGCGCGGGCCTGCGCGGCCAGCTCCCGGTGGACCGCCGCCGCGTTCCCTCCCCACAGAGCCAACCGCGCGTGGAGCTCCTCCGTCACCACGAACCGCCGCCTGGGCCTTGGCGTGCTGCGGCCCTCCTGACGAGCCGTCTGGAGCCACCGCTGCACCGTCCTCACCGACCGACCCGCCGAACCCGCCGCAAGGCGCACACGATCGGGTGTCAGCAGACCCCGTTCCTCCAGAGACAGAAGCCGCGTCACCACCTGCTCCCGCACCACCGCCGACCCACCAAGCGGCAGTGCCCCGTCAGCTCCGTCGAGACCACCCGCCACCGCCCGCCACCTCCCAGCCCTGTCACCGGGCCCGGCACAGCCAGGCCCTTCCCGCCCTTCCATGAAGACAGCAACCGCACCACGATGACGTCGAAAACCGCGTTCCACTGACGCAGAAACGGACCTTCTGGTAAAAGCCGGACAACCTCCGGCGCATGGGAAACCGCACGACGCCGACCAGCGGAAACGTCACCAGCATGACGCCGGAAACCGCACCACAATGACGCCGGCCCTACCGACACCACCCCTGACCAGGTATCAACCCGTACGCCGGAACGACAAACCGTTGCAACCCACCGCGACACCGTCATGCAACTTCACAGAAGGAGCACGGCGGCTCGCTTGCGGCGCCGGCGCGGGCGGCGATCGGCGGGTACGCGATCGGGGGCTGGCTGGCCGGGCTGCGGGCGGCGGCCGAGGTGCCTGAGGGCGAGCCGGGCGCGCTGGATGCGGAGCGGCGGGCCGCGCTGGAGGAGATCGACCCGTGGTGGTGCCCCGCCTGGCCGATCACCTGGCAGCGCAGCTACGCCGTGGCGCGGCAGTGGTGGCTGGAGTCCGACGGCCGGGTCGACTGGGCGCAGCTGCCGCTGGAGACGACGTTCGAGGGCGAGCAGCTCGGGCGGTGGGTGCGGGCGCAGCGGGCTGGCTGGGCCGAGCTCCACCAGGAGCAGCAGGACCTGCTGGCAGCGGTCGGCATCGAGGAGGACCAGGAGCTGGCGGCCGCGCGGGCCGCCGCCGCGGCGAAGCCGAAGGTGTCGCGGGCCGACCGGTTCGCGCAGGGCCTGGCCGCGCTGGCCGCGTTCGTCGAGCGGGAGGGACACGCGAAGGTGCCGCGCACGCACAAGGAGGACGGGACGTCACTGGGCACCTGGCTGAACAACCAGAAGGCGAGGCGGGACAAGCTCAGCGAGGAGCAGATCGGGCAGCTGCAGGCCCTAGGTGTAC
>NZ_JBPQGP010000009.1:0-62940 GCF_051374625.1 Kitasatospora sp. HPM-01-4
AGTGGGGGCCGACGCTCGATGCGCCGGCCCCCACACTCGTGTCACGTCGCGATCAGCGCCGCCAGGTCAGGTTGCAGTCCCGGCAGTGGCCGCTGGCGTCGAGCCCTCCGTTGCAGCGCGGGTACTGCGCTGGCTGGTACGCCGTCATGCTGTCGCGTTCAGCTGCGCCTGGGCGGTGGACCATGCCTTGGTCAGCTCGTCGTTGGCCCCTGTCATCCAGTGCCAGCCGGCACGTGTGTACTCGCGGACGAAGTCGACGAGCCGCTCGCCGTCGTAGCCAAGCTGGGCGTGCAGCACGACGATGACGGCCGCCTCCCGCTCGTCGCCGAGCGGCTTGGGGTAGTGCTCGACCTCGCGGACGCGCAGGAACGGGTATCCGCCCGAGGTGTGCACGTAGGGGCCTTTCAGGCCCTGCGGCTGCAGCAGCAGGCTGGTCGCCGAGAACGACTCGCCGACGGCGGGCGCGGTCTGGGCGGTGAACCCGCCCTCGTTGACCATGGACCCGAGGTAGCCCTGGGATTTCTCTCCCGCCTGCTGGGCGGGCCTGTCGTAGAAGTCGATGCGAACGCCGATCGTCACCATGGGCCCGATCCTGCCGCACCACAGACGTGCCGATGGCCCGATCTGCTGAGATTCCCTTATGCGGGTCAGCCGGCCGTTGTGGGCATCCGTCACCCGCATGAGACGGCCAGCCGGCGATCCTGCCGTACTCGGCCCCATTAGGCACCCCGTTTCCCACGATCTGCTCCCCGGGCTGGCGGTCAGCCGGCCAGCACTAGCGGAGCCGGCCCCTCCCGCTGCGCGCGCTCCTTGAGCGACCCGAGCCCTGCCAAGGCCACGTCCCGCACCCCGTACCCCTCGGGTAGAAGACGCCGGATCAACGCCCACAGCAGGCTGTAGAAGCCGACAGTCTGGCCCACCATCGGGTGCTCGGCCGGATGCTGACGGTCCGCTGGTGCGATGCCCATGGCGTCCAGCAGCCACACCAGGTCGCGCCGTGCGGTGTGCAGCTCCTCGGCAGTGACGGCCAAGTCCCCGTTCATGAAATCCACCCAGTGCTGGCCCACCGCGCCCAGCCCGCGCTGCCCCGTCAGCTCTTGTACTCCGGCGCCCACCAACAGACCCAGACCCGCACGCCGAGCCTCCTCCGACTCTGGGTCAGCGCCATTCAGGCCCAGAGCCACCAGCCACTCCTGGACCATCTCCTCGTCCGGGTCCTCCCCGGTGATGGCCTTGATGAGCAGGTCGATCAGCGGCGCCTGAGGGATGTCCTGGTAGCCGGCGGCCCGCAACCGTGCCCGCAGCTCGCGGTTGATCGGCGCCGACCCGGCGCCCTGCATGATCAGACGGGCGACGGCCTCAGCAATGTCGTAGTCCGGACCCAGGCTCCAGCCCTCGGGTACCGGATGGCGCTCCATTTCCCGCTGCACCTGGCGCAGGACCGTCTCGAACAGGTGACGCGCCACCCTGCGCAGTGCACCGGTCAGCAGCGAGTCCTTCACCGGCGCGCCGTCCAGCCAGACCAGGACGGTCAGTTCCGACCAGTCCTGGCCCCGGCGCGAGCGTCGGCCTAAGGCGGTCGCCAACTCCACGCTGCCCTCCGGCAGGAGACTGTGCGTCCCGTAGCGGCCTCGCCAGGCCCGCGTGGCCCGAGGCAGCAGCCCCTTGGCCCGCCAGCGCTCCAACTGAGCTGCACTCACCGACACCCCGGCCGTCCGCACGTCGGCCATCAGCTGCATGTCCGCCCTGCTGGGCTGGCTTCTTGGCATAACCACGACAGTACGAGGCCGCACCGACAGCGCGCAGGCGTTCCAACGCGGGGGTCGAACCCGCCTTCTCGACCCCCGCGTTGAAGGCCCCGAAACTCGCGAGACCCCGTCCCTATCGTCGTACCGTCAGCACCCCTCCTGCGACCCGAAGGACCGCCTGTGCCCCACGTCCGTGCCCACTACCGCAACGGCCGACTCGTCCGCGCCCATTACCGTCGGCCCCGTCCGTGCGGCTACACCACCACCTACGGCTCCTCCGCCGCCAGCAGCGGCGGGGGAATCGGCTTTGTGGTTTTCCTGGCCGTCCTGGCGGTCATAGCCCTCGGCCACGGCTGGCTGACCGTCAGTACCCCGACCCAGTCCACCAGCCACCCCACCCCCAGCCCCACGACCCAGCACCCCTCACGCTAAACGGGGTGTGGGCCGCCCGACTCCCCGCGCTGACGCTCTGCCAACGGCGAACACACGCGCATCTGACAGATTTCTCTGTCGCATGGAATCAAGACAGGGTAGTATTCCAGCATGGATCATGATGATCAGCCGTCCTGGCTGCCGTTGGACCCGGCCTACCGGGAGCCCGAAGGCCACATGGACCGCCTAGAGGAACGGGTGAAGGAGGTCGCCTGGGAACTCGCGCGCACCATCTGCACCCGCAACCTGGACGCCGGCGGGCCCCGCTGGCGGGCCGAGGCCGAGGAGGCCCTGGACGTCCAGCTCGCCCTGCTGCGCTCGCTGCGCGAGGTCGCCAAGGCGGTCGACAACGCTGCGAAGACCGTGGCCACCGATGCCGGGATGGCCGGCGCCAGCTATCCCCAGCTCGGCGCCGCCTGGCAGATCACCCGTCAGAGCGCCCGCTCCCGCTGGCCCGGTGTGGTGAACACGGCCTCCCCGCCCTACGCGCCCGACCCCGTGTCTTTCGAGGTCGGCGGTGGCACCGGCTACCTGAACTTCCATGCCGACGAGGGCGGCTGGTGGTGGTCCGCCCGGGCTGCCGACCGCACCTTCGCCGAGGCGGAGGCCACCTACGACACGAAGGAGGAGGCCGCCGCCCACTGCGGCGCCTACCTCCTGCAGCACACCGCCCCCGCCAACGAGCAGGACTGACCGATGCTCGGAGCTGCTCGCCGTCAACCCCATGCTGGTTTGACCGGTCCACTCGATCAGGTGATGCTGATCTCTCCCCGCCCGGGAACCTCCTGCAGGCCCCGCCAGTCTGTGTCCGTCGTAACGCCGCGCTGTGACACCAGCGGCAGCCGGACTGGCTGTCAGCAGGCGGATAGGCAAATCGGACTAATGCCCCATCGGCTCCCCAACGGCGCAACTTTCGCTCAGGACACGCCGAACAAATCGCATATCCGTAGTGAACCAAGCGCGCGACGTGAAAGGATCGCCACCATGAGTGGTCTTGGATATCCGATGGGCAAGCCTCAAGCCCACAAGATGCCCACCTACGACCCGTCATCCGGCAAGCCGTGGCGGTCGGGGTTCGCCCTGCGACCGCACGCTGCTGTCAAGGCGATCAAGGCAGCCCGGCTGGCCGGACTATCGGTCTCCGGGCTCCTCGTCGAGCTCATCGAACGGATGCCGGTCGATGCGGAAGGACGGCCCACCTGGGCTCCGCCCGCGAAGCCTGTAACCACTCAGCAGGAGCTGCCCGCTACCGGGTAACCCCTGCGCAGTTCTGGACATGCGAAAAGGCCCCGGCCTACCAACCGGGGACCACGCACCGTCCAGTGGGACCTCAGCCAAAGCCCTGAGAAGCCAACGAGGCCGAAGTCCCTACACCACCCACCCGCCCGCCCGCCCGTCAGCTGAACCAACAGCAGACAGAGAAAGCAAGAGACAAGGAGGTCGTCCTACAAAACACACAAACCAACTGCACAGTCCTGCACAGTCCCAAAACTGAACAGCACCACTCGCTCGCGACCGTTCCGGTTACCAGCCGGGCGGGCCCCTCGCGTGCACCCATATACGAACCGGGAGCAGCGTCATCGTAGCAACACCCCGGCTCGACGGCACCTCCATGCCTGGTGCCGGTGTGTCCCACCGACGCGATCGAGCCAGTACCAAAGCCCCGTGCGACCAGGGCGGTTGCACCGTCCCAAGGCTCCTGCCGAGGCCCCGCCGTGAGCTCACGGACGTGGAGCGCTTCGTCAGGGCGGTGTCGCCGCGCTGGACCGTGCGCGCGGCGGATGCCGCCGAGATCGGCTGGGCGAACAGCTACGGCACCGGGATCCGGCTGGATGCCGTCGACCCGGTGCGGCCGGTGGCGATGAACCTGGCCGTGTACACCCGCCAGCTCGGCTGGGTGTTCCGGATCGTCGCGTTCGACCTCGACGCCAGCCGCGGGGGCCTCGACCAGGTCGCCGCCGACGAGGCCCGGCTGCGCGCGCTGCTGCTGTCCGCCGGTATCCCGGTGGTGGTGGCCACCTCCGGCCCCAGCGGCGGGCGCCACCTGTGGACCGCCTGCCCGGCCGGGCTCGGCCCGCACCTGGTGGCCCGGATCGCCCGCGCCGCCGAGCAGCTGTGCCCCTCGCTGGACATCGCCCCGCTGCTCAACCCGCGCACCGGGTGCCTGCGTCCCCCGGGCGCGGCCCACCGGGCTGGCGGGCACTCGGTGCTGGACGGGGACGACGTCGAGACGGCGTTGCGGGTGCTGCAGCGCGGGGCGACCCCGGCCGCCTACGGCCGCCTGGTCGAGGCCCTGGAGACCTTGGCCCGGGCGGCGGGCCTGCTGCCCGCGCCGCTCGCCGAGGGGAGCGAGGGCGGCGTCCCGGCCAGCATCGCCGCCCGCGGACCGGTGCAGCGCGACATCGTGATCGACCGCCACGGCCTGCGGCTGGACGTCAAGCGCCGCCCGCTGGGCCAGGCCGCCGTGCAGGCCCTCGCCTACCGGCCCGCCGCCGACGAGGACCACTCCCGGCTGGTGCACTGCCGGGCCCGCTCCCTCGCGCTGGCCGGCGGCACGATCGCCGAGCTGCGGATCCTGGCACGCGACCGCGCGGCGACACCCGCGCTGGAGTGGCTGCGCACCGCGCGCGCCGCCGGCGGGCGGGTGCCGCTGGACGAGCGCGAGGCCGAGCGGCGCATCCGGCGGGTCTGGTACCTCGCGGTGCAGGACGCGGCCCGGATGCCGCGCGGCGCCGAGCAGGGCAACCTCACCTACAGCGAGGTCCAGGCGCTGGTCGCCGACCTGTTTGCCCGCGCCGCCGTCGCCGGTGAGGAGCGCTGGGCGCGGCCGTCGGGCCCCTCCGACCTCGCCGCCATCACCGCGCTCGGCTACCAGATGTTGTTGGCTGGCAGCATCGACATCAGCCCCGACTGCCGGCGCACCGGCGTGCTGATGAACCGCAGCCACCAGACCGCCAACCTCGCGCTCAAGCGGGTGCGGGACGACGGCTGGGTGCGCTTCACCGAGGAGGCCGACCTGCAGCAGGGCACCGCCCGCCGCCTCACCCTGGCCACCGAGCACGTGTGCACCGGCGAGGCCGGGCACGTCTGCGCCGTCTACGAGGCACCCGCCGACGCCCCCGCCGTGATGGACTTGCGCGCCGCGATCACCGCGCGCATCGTCGCCCAGCAGGGCGACATCTGGCACACCATCGGCCACCACGCCCGCCACACCCTGCTCGCCGTCGAGGACCTGGTCGTGGCCACCACCGACCAGCTGATCGCCACCAGCCCCTACCGGCCGGCCACCGCGCGGCGCCACCTCGCCGCCCTGGCCGAGCTGCAGCTGATCGCCCAGGACAAGGCCGGGCGCTGGCACCGCACCGAGGTCACGCTCGCCCAGGCCGCCCGCGGCGCACGGGTGCTGGGCCGGGTGGCCGACCTCGCGGTGCGCGCCCGGATCGACCAGGCCGTCGCCGCCTGGTGGGCGGCCCACGTCGAGTGGAGCCGCCTGGACCGCGCCGCCAAGCGCCGCCACGGCCAACGCCCCAGCCCCGACCAGGGCGTGCTCCCCGGCGCCGACCCCACCGCCCGCGCCTACCCCCAGGTCGCCGAACCCCAGCCGGACGGCAACGTGCTGCTGCGCGCCGACCACCAGCGGGCCTGGGCGATCGAGGCGGAACGGCTCGGCGCGGCCGGCCTGTGGCACCGCGCCGTCCAACTCCAGGACCAGGACCAGGTCGTAGACACCCCGTACCTGCACCTGGTCGAGCTCACCGGCTGACCGGCGCGCCGCCCCCTGCCCCAGTAAGCAAGACCCGGTTCTTGGGCCGCGCGCATGCGCGCCGGGGCCCAACCGGATTCGATATCGTTTACCGCCCGGTGAAAAAGTGCGGCTGACCTGCGGTTTTGTGTTTCAGTGAGAGGCTCACGACAGTGGCCCAGATCCGGGGCCGTGGTGGCCGTTGCACGGCTTGCCGTGACACCGTCGGGCGGTTCCCCGCCCCTCGACCGTCCGCACGCTCCCAGCGGCCTCTCCGGCCGCCGGCCCCGGCGTCGATCCGTCCCCAAGATCCATCTCAGCGCTAACCGCTGTACCCGCGGCTACTCGGGACCCGACCAGCGGGAGAACCCGACCGCAGACCCTGACGGACGCTCAACACCCGTGCGAGCACAGGCATTCCAGTATCCACCATCCTACCACAGCACCCACGTTTCCCCAGGTCAGAGCGGGTCTGACAGAAGGCGGAACGCCGCCGGGAGGCAAGCCACCCACCACCCGCAGATGACGCGACCTCAGCCCCTGGCCCGAACGGACGTACAGCCCCGAGCGGACCCTTCCTCCAGCACGCCAGGCCGGGAATGTGGATCAAGGCTCGCTGTCCTGTGAAACGATATCGACTCACCTCCAGGGGCCCGCTGCAGCAGCCACCGCCCAGGGAACACAATCGATATCGTTTCACAGCCCGGCCGCCGGGCCTGCTCGGCCCCTGGCGGGGCCGGCGGTTTTCGCTACTGAAGCCCGAGGCGGTCGAACTCGGCAATGATCTGCTCGCGCTCGATCTCGCCCCGGCGCCGGGCCGTCTCCAGGGCCTGCAGGTCGAGGTGCTCCTCCAGGCCGGCCCGGACGATCGTGACGAGCTGGGCGGGCGAGAGCGCCTCCGCCTGGACGGTCTGCGGCATGACCGCACCGCGCCGGTCCCGGGCCTTCTGCGGCGCGGTGGGCAGCTGGTAGCGGTCGATCTGCTCCTCGGTCACCGCCAGGTGGACGAAGTGCGGCCGGTGGCCGCCCAGCTCGTCCACGAACGCGACGACGTCCTGGGCCGCGGCGTCGAGGATTGACAGGCCCGAGGGGTCGAAGTCGCCGACCACGCCGACCGTGGTCGGCCGGCGCCGGTTGGAGATGCGCTCGGCCGCCGCGTACTTCGCGGTCACGCTGCCGAACCCGCCGCCGGAGAAGACCGACACCCCGAGCTGGCGTGCGGTGGGCACCAGCATCTGGACCATGCCGGCCGCCTCCACCCACAGCTCAAGCACCCGGGGCTGACCGTCCGTTGGGTCGTGCCGGTAGTACTCACCCTGGGCACGCAGCCCCTCCCAGAACTCGGCCGGGCCGCGGTAGCCGCCGACGTGGTGGTCGACCGTGCTGTCGTCGCGGATCGCGTCCATCGGGATCAGCCGGGCCCGCCGGGCGCGCACCAGGTGCTCCAGCAGCCGGTCGTAGGCCGCCTCCGTCTTCGGGTACCCGTACGCCGCCACCGCCCGGTAGAACACCTGCCGGCCGGTCAGCGGCAGGTGCTCGCGGTACTCCCGCAGGATCGCCTTCACCTGCCTGATCAGCTGGGCGGTCTCGGCCCGCGGCTTCCAGTCGGCGAACCCGCGCGGGCGGGTGCGGGTGTAGGAGCGGCCGGAGACGGTGCCACCGGTGGGGGCGGGGTCGGAGTCCATGCCCGGCTCAACGATCCACCCGCCTGCCGCGATCCGGCCCGGCCCGCCCGCCCACACCCCCGGGTGGTGACGGCCCTCGGGGGCGCTGCCCCCGAACCCCCGGCCAGCCCTGCGGAGGGAAGGGGCCCGGGCCCGGCGGCCGGGTGCGGCGCAGCGGGTGGTGAGGTCCCGGGTGCGCTGGTCGGCCCCCTCGCCGGTCGACACCGGAGGGCAGCAGACCACCCGCCAGGCCGCAACCCCCAAAAAGCCGGGGGTTGCACCCCGACGGCCGGCCCGCTGGGCTGCGCCTGCCGACCAACGAGGGGACCACCCAGCTCAGGTCCGAGCCATGGCGCGGGGCGCCCCGGGGCCCGCCGGCAGCCCCCTGCGCCCGCCTACACCAGGCCGACCGACCGATGCACGGCAAACCGAGCCGTGACACCCAATACATTTCAACTCAACCCATTCTAAAACTCATCTTATCTCAACTCATTTCCATGATGGGTGAGATGAGTTATAATGGATGCGAGGGGGTTGGGGTCCACTCGACCCGCACCGGGAGGAGCGACAGTGCAGAACGAGACCCGCGCCGGGGCCAGGTTCGCGCAGGCGCTGCAGCAGATCTCCCCGTCGCCGCACTCGCCGTGCACGACGCAGTGCCAGTCCGGGTTCCAGCTGTGCTCGACGACGGCGACGTCCTCCAGCTGGTGCCGGGCGATCGCCGCCCGGATCGCGGCGTTCACCTCGGCGGGGGTGAACCGGGCCGGCTCGGTGGCCTCGAACACGTCCCAGACGTACAGCGGCTCCACCCAGCCGCCGAGCTCGCGCTCCAGCACCAGGGCCTCCGCCGTCACCAGCAGGTGCCGCAGCTCCAGCGCCCGGCGGGCGCCCGGGGCCACCTGGTCGCCGACCGCCAGCCCGGTGCCGTGGCAGTGCGCGCACAGCCCGGACCCGCCCGGGTGCGCATTGTCGAAGTGCCGGCGCTCGGCGGCCAGCAGTTCGGTGAGCGCGTCGGCGTTCTCCGCGGGCAGCGTCACGTTCACCCCGTGCTCGAACGTGACCCGGACCGCCTGGTCGCCGCCCATCGGGTACGCGTCGAACGACTGCAGCTACTGCCGGCGCGAACGGGAGGCCGAGGAGCCGCAGCCGGGCCCGGTCGCTGCGGTGCCCACCGCCTCCCCGCAGGCCCCGGCCGCCGCGACGCACGTGCTGTTCTGGGAGCCGGCGTGGCCCGGCGCCGAGTACGGCCAGTGGCGGGCCATGCCCCTGCAGGACTGGGAGGACGGCGCCGGCTACGACACCTCCGAGGCCGTGCTGGAGACGATCCCCGGCACCGAGCCGAGCGCCGAGGAGCTGCTCGCCTGGCTCCGCCGGGAGCACCCGGACGGCCCGGGCCTGGACGCCGTCGAGCTGCAGACCGGCACCTACCGCTACATCGACCGGCACCACGACGGCAGTCCGCACGAGCGCGACCTGCCGACGTACACCGTGACCACCCGCACCTGGATCTGACGAGGAGACCACCCGTGAGCGACACCACCGACACCGAGACCCCGCCCCAGGCCGAGGACGAGGAGCAGCCGAAGCCCGTCACGTGCGCCTTCCCCGGCTGCACGAACGCGCCGGAGCCGAAGAAGGACCCGACGAAGACCGGCCCCGCCCCGCGCTACTGCGAGCTGGAAGAGCACAACTCCGTCAGCGCGTTCCGGGCCAAGCGCGCCGCCAAGGCCGGCGGCGCTTCGGCGGCCGGCGGAGCGGCGGAGCCCGAGATCAGTGCGAGCCCGGTCACCGACGCGATGTCGGCCGCCAGCAAGCTGCGCGGTCAGATCGAGCAGAAGATCGACGACCTGATGGCCGAACTGCCGCGCTACCTGCAGGAGCTGCGGGATGCCGGCGACCCGGAGGCCGCCGGATTCCAGATCGACGCGATCACCGGCGACGCCAACAGCAAGGTGGCCAAGGCCAACAAGCAGGCCGCCGACGAGAAGGTCCTGCGGCTGGCCGCCGTCAAGCGCGCCGAGGTCGCAGAGGAAGCCAAGGACCTCGCGGAGGAGGCAGCGGGCAAGGCGATCGAGTTGCTCGACGCGAAGACGCAGGCGTACGAGGTCGAGCTCGCCGAACTGCGGGAGAAGGAGGAGGCGCGCGAGGCCGAGCACGCCGCCCTGGTCGCCGAGCACGCCGACGCGGAGGAGACGCGCGCGGCCGAGCACACCGGCCTGCTGGAGAAGCTCGCCACCGCCGAGGGCCAGCGCACCGCCGAGCACACCGAGCTGCTGGCCAAGCTGCAGGCGGAGCACGACGCGAAGGTCAGCCAGCTGCAGGCCGACGCCGAGGCCCGGATCAGCAAGGCCGAGGCCGACGCCCGGGCCCGGGCCGACAAGGCGATCAAGGAGGCCCAGGACAAGGAGGCGAAGGCCGTCGCGGAGAAGGAGGCGGCCGAGTCGCGCGTGGCCTCCGCCGAGAAGACCGCCGGCGACGCGGCGGCCACCGCCGAGGCCAGCAAGACCGCGCTGGAATCCCTCGTCGGCAGCCTGCAGACCGCCAACGACCGGATCGACAAGCTGCAGAAAGCCGCCGACGAGCGCCGCGACGACGTCAACACCCTGTCCAGCGAGCGCAATGAGGCTGAGCGCAAGGCCGGCAAGGCCGAGGTCGAGACCGACCGGTTGCGCGCGCTGCTGGAGCAGCACGGCATCGCCGACCCCCGCCAGGCGTAACGGGCTGGCGGGGATCGCGGGGAGGGGAGCGCAGTGGACCAGGCCACGGGGTGGACGGCCACCGTCGCGGCGGCCGCGGCGGTGGCCACCGGCAGGCGGTTGTGGGTGAACAGGCCCGCCGAGCGGGCGCGGAGCGCGGCGGAGCGCGGCGCCGAGCACCGGCGCCGGCAGATCCTGAACGCCGCCGACTGGGCGATCAGCGGCGCGGTTCCGCGCCGGGAGGACGGCATCCGAACGGTGCTGGTCGCCGACGTCCAGGCCCGCGCGGAGGCCGATTTCGACCTGCGGGTCAGCCGGGCGGAGGCCGGCGCGGCGCTGTGGCAGCGGCTGGAACTGCGGCTGCGGATCGGCATCGAGACGGACCTGCCGTGACGGGCCGTCGGGCCGGGCGGCTACCGGGCTGCGGTGGCCGGCGGGTCGGCGCGCAGGTGCAGGAGGTCTGCCAGGTCCTCACCGGCACACCAGCGGTCCAGCAGCGGAGCGTCGACGAGCCGCACGTTGGTCCGCACTGCCCACCGCACGGTGGCGCGCGACCAGCTGCCGGTGGAGACCATCAGCCACAGCGTGCCGGTGGGCGCTCCCGCCGGCGGGGCGCCGATCGGGCGCAGCGGCGCGGCGCTGTCCTCGCCCTCGCCCGCGGAGGACTCGCCGCGCAGGCAGCGCAGCCCGATCCGGGTGCCGTCGGCGCGGTGGTCGCCGACCAGGTGGACGTCGTCGCCCACCGGGATCTCGCGGACTTGCCAGCCGTCGCGGTCCAGCAGCCGGGCGACCGCGGCGCGGTAGCCCGCGTCGTCCAGGGCCGCGATCTGCGCGGCTCCGGCCGGGTGCGGCGCGCGGGCCGGCATCGGCGGGGCAGCCGCCGGCACCGACGCGGCTTCGGCGGGAGCAGCGGGCTCGGACTCGGTGCGGTTGGAGCGCGTGCGGTGCCAGCGCAGCACCACCAGCCCGGCGACCACCGCGATCACCGCGCTGGTCAGGCAGGTCCACCAGCCCAGGCTCACCGCGAGCATCAGCAGCCCGGACAGCGGGAGCGCCAGGGCCAGGACCGTCAGCGCGAGGGCCGGCAGCACCTCGAGGAGTGTCGGCCCCGCGGGCCGGGCCCGGCGGTCGCCGACGCCGCCCAGGTGCTCGCGCTGCATCGCGACTCCCACGTCATCACCCATCACGCCACGGAGGGACATCTCTCCCCCTCTGAGAGATACCCGACCCCGGGCAGCACGTACAGCGCGACCGGCCCGATCCGGCCGGGAAACCGACGAACCGTCACCGGCCAGCCGGCCGCGCTCGCGAAGGAGGAGCACGTGAAGAACGAGGTCGAGCCGCAGGCCCTGATGACGGCGCTGCAGCACCTGATGGAGGAGTACCCCACCGACCCCGAGGACACCGGGCCCGCCACCGTGCTCACGCTCGCCGGCGCCCAGGGCGCGGTCGAGCTGCAGCCGGGCCAGGTGCAGTGGCTGCTCGGCCTGGTGATGGACGAGAGCGCCACCAACCGCAACGCGCACGTGGACGGCAACCAGCAGTGCGGGCACTGCGAGGGCACCGGCAGCGCGGTCGCCCGCCGGCCCGCCGATATCGAGCCGCAGGATTGGCGGGACGTGCGGCGCAGCGAGGAGGGAATCGAGGAGGACGGCCCGGAATGGGACCTGTGAATTCCCGACCGCCGGTCCCCTGGGCCGCGCTGGTCGCCGATCCCGGCATCGTCCGGCGCTACCTCGAAAAGATCCACCGGCGCGGCGCCGATCAGTGCTGGTACTGGCTGTCCGGGATTTCCGATTCGGGCCACGGGAAGCTGCGGTGCGGGTCGCGGACCGACGGGACCAGGCGAGTGGTGAACGCCCACCAGCTCGGCTGGGCGATCGAGAACGGCCCGGATTCCCTGGCGGACGGCCGGGTGGTGAGGCACACGTGCGACGAGGGATCGTGCCAGAACCCCCGTCACTGGAGGAGCGGAGAACGGCTGGAAAACGTCGCCGACTTCCTCGCGCGGCGCGGCCTGGCCGGGCACGCGCTGGGCGACGTGCGCGGCCCGCACGACCGGGCGGTCGCCATCCGCGACGCCATTACCACCGCCCTCGCCGAAAGCGCGGACGTGGAAACCGCGATCACCGCCGCGATCGCGGCGGGAAACCCGTCCAAGAGCCATCAAGAAACCCTCTGGTAAACCCCCACTGGGTAACAGTCCAAAGCCCCCGGGACATCCGTCCCGGGGGCTTTGCGTGGTGTGGACTGCTCGGGGCGATGGTAGCGACCTTGAGCACCGCCGTCCAGAATCCGACATTCCCGGAAGAACACGCCCCGGACGCGCGGGCGCTGGGCTCGGACCTCCGGTGGAACCGCCGCGCCAGGATAGCGCGAACCGCCTCCCCGACGGCCCGGGAAAACCCGCGGGGCGCAGCGGCCGAGGCCGGGAAGGCCCGCGGCCACCGCCGCGCTGACTCTGGTGAAGGGCGCAGCGGCCAGACCCGCACGCCGCCCCGCAGCCCGGGCCGCCGCCCGCCGGCGACGGCCCCCTCTCCAAGATCCCTGAGCGATCAAGCCAAGGCCCCAGGGCCCACACCCGCGTACCGATCACCCGATGCCCCACCAAGATCAAAAGCCCCAGCAACATCCCAAGCCCAACAAGATCACCTACGCGACCCCACAAGACCAAAAGCACCACGCATGCCACGACTCAACCAAGCCAACTCACCCTCCGTAATCAATGCACGTCAAAGACCAAATCCCCCACTCCTATGCATCACGACCCGATGGACGCTTGCGCGATCTTGCTATGTTGCGTAGAGTCACCGCGTGCTCAGCATCGGTAAGGGGACTGACCCCGGCTACCTCACCAAGGAGGTGGGCCGCGGGGCGGAGCACTACTACCTCAAGGCGATCGAGCAGGCCGGCGAGCCGGCGGGCCTGTGGATGGGCCAGGGCGCGGAGATGCTCGGGCTCGGCGGGACGATCGACCCGCACGGCGAGGCCGTGATGCAGGACCTCTACAAGGACTTCCTGGACCCCCGCCGACGGGACGCCTACCTCGCCGAGCTGGAGGCCGCCGGCGTCGAGGCCGACAGTGCCGAGGGCCGCAAGATCCGCAAGGGATACCTGCTCGGTGACGCGCCGCGCGATTACAAGCAGGGCATTCCGAAGCGGATCGAGACGGCCCTGGCGAAGGAGCCGGACGCGACTCCGGAGCGCCGCGCGGAGATCGAGCAGAAGGTCCGCCGGGAGACCCGTGAGGCGAATACCTATTTCGACCTGACGTTCTCCGCGCCGAAGTCGTGGTCGATCTATCACGCGTCGCTGCAGGCTGCCGGTCGGCACGAGGAGGCCGCGCAGGTCTGGGACGCGTGGATGACCGGCGTCAACGCGGGCATGGAATACATGCAGGAGCAGGCCGGAATGTCCCGCGCGGGACATCACGGGCAGCCCGTCGAGGGACGTGCCTCGGGGCGTTTCGTCGAGGCGAAGACGTGGGTCTATTCCGTTTTCCGGCAGCACACCAATCGCAACGACGAGCCCAATCTTCACGTTCACGTGCCGGTGCTCAACAAGGTGCCCACCATCGACGTGGACCCGGTGACCGGCGAAGAGCGGACCGTGTGGCGCGCGCTGCACGGCCAGGAGCTCTACAAGCACAAGCAGGCCGGCGGACACATCGCCGAAAGGGTCGCCGAGGAGGAGCTCACGCGCCTGCAGGGCGTGCGTTTCGGCATGCGCCCGGACGGCCAGGCCCGCGAGATCCTGGGCATCTCCGTGGAAATGCGCGAGGAGTTCTCGACCCGTTCCACGGAAATCCGCAAAGAGGTCGGCTCGTACGTCAAGGAATTCGAGGAGACATACGGCCGGACTCCCAGCGCCTACGAGCTGTCGAAGATCTCGCAATTCGTCACGCTGGACCTGCGGGAAAGCAAGAAGCACACCGCGCCGACCCGCGAGTCCCTGCTGGAGCGGTGGGAGGCGCACGCCATCGCGCAGACCCGCGAGAGCCTCAAGGACGTGCCCGCGAAGGTCCGCTGGGAGTCCCTGCAGGCCGACGAGGTGAAGCCGTTCGACCCGAGCCGGGTGATCGACCAGGCCATCGCGTCGCTCCAGGTCGAGAAGAGCACCTGGACGCGCCCGGACCTGATCGTCGCGCTGAACAAGGAGCTGCCCGACTGCCTGGGCGCGCTGGGCGCCGAGCAGGTCACCGGCCTGCTCGGCGAGCTCGCCGACGCCGCGCTGCAGCCCGGATCCGGCACCGGGGTGGTGCGCACCAGCGTTCCGCACCTGGTGCCGATCCCCGAGGAGCTCACCCGGGCCGACGGCACCTTCCTCTACGAATCGCACCCCAACGGATTCGTCCGGTACGCCACCGAGGACAACCTCAAGCGGGAGGACCGGATCCGGCAGCGGGCCGAGGCATACGGCGGGCGGGTCGTGGACCGGGACCTGGTCGACGCCGCGCTGGCCAACGGCACGCTGAACACCCGCCAGGCCGCCGCGCTGGAGGCGATCGCCACCTCCGGCCGGGCGATGGAGGTCCTCGTCGGCCCCGCCGGCACCGGCAAGAGCCGGCTGGTCGCCACCCTCACCGGCGTCTGGGAGGACGCCGGCGGCTCCGTGCTGGGCATCGCGGTGGGCCAGCGCGCGGCCAACGTCCTCGAAGAGGAAGGCGTCGAACACGTCGCCAACCTCACCAAACTGCTCAACTCCAACAAGCGGATGGAGGCTGGCGAGTACGTGTCCGCGGAAGAGCGCGCGCTCTACCAGCTCCAGCCCGGGCACCTGCTGATCGTGGACGAGGCCGGCATGGTTGACACCACCGACCTCGACGAGATCCGCCGCCTGGCCGAGCGCGCGGGCGCAAAGGTCCTGCTCAGCGGCGACCACGCCCAGCTCGGCTCGGTGGGCGCCGGCGGCATGTTCCGCCAGCTCGCCGAAGACCTCGACCACGTGCACGTCCTCGACGAGGTCATGCGGTTCCGTAGCGACTGGGAGAAGACGGCGTCACTTGCTCTGCGCGACGGCGACCGCCAGGTGCTGTTGGACTACGACGCCCATGGTCGGCTGCGCGGCGGCAGCGCGGAGGAGATGAAGGAGCGCGCCTACCAGGGCTGGCTCGCCGACCACCTGGGCGGAACCGACTCCCTGCTGATCGCCGCCACGAACAACCAGGCCCACGAGCTGGCGATGCGGGCCCGCGCGGACCTGGTGCGCGCCGGCCGGGTCCAGGCCGAGGGCGTCGACCTGGTCCGCGACAAGCAGGTCATCCGGGTCGGGATCGGCGACGAGATCCAGCTGCGGAAGAACGACCGGAAGCTGGTCGGCACGGACGGCCGCTGGGCCGTCAACCGCGACGTGGCGACGGTCGTCGGCTTGGACGAGCACGGCACCCTGACCGTCCGTTACGAGAACGGGGACCTGCTGAGCCTGCCGAAGCAGTACGTCGCCGGCCACGTCGACCTCGCCTACGCGGGCACCGTCTACGCAGCTCAAGGCCGTACGGTGAGCACGTGTCACGCGCTGGTCGACCCGACCGCGAACCGCAACTTCCTGTACGTCGCGCTGACCCGTGGACGCGATGGCAACTACGGCTACGCGATCACCGAGCCGGACGTGCAGAAGGTCGCGCTCGACGAGGAGCCGCCGCGGTTGGAGATGATGGCCGTCTTCGACGGCGTGCTGCAGCGTGAGGACCGCGAGCAGTCCGCCACCATGGTGATCCGCGCCGAGATGGAGCGCGCCAAGCACCTCGCGGTGCTCGGGCCGATCCGCTCCGACCTGCTGGAGGAGGACGCCCAGCGCCGGGTCGGCCAGGTCCTGGTCGACACCCTGGGCGTCGAGGCGTACCGGCAGATCAGCCAGGAGGAGGCGTACGGCAGCCTGGTGCGTCTGGCGATGCACGAGGAGACCCGGGGCCACGACGTCGAGGCGATGCTCACCCAGGTCGTCCAGGCGCCGCGCGGGCTGGACGACGCGGACAGCGTCAGCGAGGTGCTGCACTGGCGGATGAAGCACGAGGTCCGCCAGGCCGACCGGGCCGCGGAACGGGCCGAGCGCATCGAGGCCCAGGCGCTGGCTGCGGCCGAGGAGCGCGAGGCCACTGCTGCGGTGCAGACGCAGGCTGAGACGGTGCTGAACGCCGTCACCGCCCAGCAGTTGGCCGGCGCGGCGCCCACCGAGCCCGACGTCTGGCAGCCGCAGGCCGAGGAGAACGCGCAGCCGCCGCAGGTCTGGGACTTCACCACCAACACCTGGGTCACCCTCGACATCCAGGCCCCCGACGCCGCAGCCGCTGCCGCCGCTGAGCAGGCCGCGCTGGACCAGTTCATGGCGGTCAACCTGGGCGCGGAGGTGCTGCACGGCTGGCAGGACGCCGAGGTGCACCACCGGTACGAGCAGCAGCGCGAGGCCGCTGCCGCCGAGGCCGCGAGCCTGGACCGGCTCGGCTACGAGCAGCGCACCCGCCGGCTGGACGGCCCGAAGGGCGACTACCTGCAGTTCCTGACCGAGGTGATGGACGAGCGTGCCGTCGAGCTGGGCGAACGCGCTGCGGAGAACCCCCCGCCGTGGGCGATCGCCCGGCTCGGCGAGGTCCCCGAGGACCCGCTGGCCCGCGAGGACTGGGGGCGCCGGGCCGGCCTGGTCGCCGCCTACCGCGAGGAGCACGGCTACACGGTCGAGCACGACGCGATCGGCTCGGCCCCGCCCGAGGGCGCGGTCGCGGCGAACAGCGCCTGGGAGGCGGCCCGCCGCGCCCTGGGCGTCGACGGCGAGCCAGCCGACATCGCCCGGGCCAGCGACGCCGAGCTCACCGCGATGGTCCAGCGCCAGGAGCGCGAGGAGGCGTGGGCGCCGCCGTACGTGGCCGACGAGCTCAAGGCCCAGACGATGGCGCGCGACGACTACAAGAGCGAGGCCCTGCAGTTGGAGCTGCGGGCGGAGGAGGACGCCGAGCAGAAGGTCGCCGAGCACCAGGAGGCCGTCAGCGAAGCCGTCCTGGGCACGATGACCGGCCCGGAGCTGTCGCCCGAGGACCAGGCGACGGCCCAGATGCTGGCGCTGCAGCAGGTCCCCCACCTGCACGGCGGGGTCGATGCCAGCGAGCTGCAGGCCGAGATGGAGGAGCGTGCCGAGACCCTGCGCGCGATGTCGGAGACTGCCGACGAGCGGGCCGGGGTGCTCTCGAAGGTCCACGAGGCCCGGAAGGCTTGGTACGAGCACACCACGCAGACGCGCACCGACGCCCAGCTCGCGGCCCGGGAGCTGGAGCACCGTCAGGCACCCGAGCCGACGGCGGCCCAGGGCCCCGAGGCGCAACAGCCCGAGACCCCGGACACCGCTGCGGCGACCGCCCCGAGCCAGCCCGCCGGGCCGGTCTACACCCAGGAGTACCTGGACCAGATCCTGGGCGTGGCCAAGCAGGCCCAGCGCACGATCGAGGAGCGCGTTCAGCAGCGCGAGCAGGCCACCGCCGCGCCAGCGGTCGAGGAGCCCTCGCTCAGCGCGGAGGAGCTGGAGCGGATGCGTCGCGACCAGCTGTTCCCCCAGATTGAGGACGCCGCGCCGACGCTCGAGCGCGCGGCCCCGGCACCGGCCAGGGCCGAGCACCAGGCCCCCGCCTACCGGCCGCCGCAGGCCGAGGGCCCCTCGATGGGGATGTAGAAACGCGCAGGGGCTCCGGCGCGCTTCGCCGGAGCCGCTGTTCTGTGTCCCCGCCGACGGCTACCGTGCCGGTATGGACAGCACGCCGTGGCCCCAGCCGACCTCCGCCCCCGCCGGGCCCGCACAGGGCTGGCCCGCTGGCGCCGTGCCCCCTCCCCCGGCAGCAGCACCCACCGCCCACCTCATCGGCGTGCGGGAACGTGCCCAGGTCGAAGCCATCGTTACGGCGATGGAGCAGGAGCGGAGCCGTCCGCAGTCCTTTGAGAGCAAGTTCGAGGACGCCATCCTCGACACCTACCACTGGGCGCTGGGCCGCCGCCCTGGGCCCGTCACCGGCCACGCCGGGCCGGTCGACGAGGCCGCCCTGGACAGGGAAGACGATGTGGCTGACGAGCTGATCCACAGCCGGGGCGTCCCACGGGATTACGCCGTCGGTGTTCAGCACACCGCGATGTGGCTGCTCGGGCAGACCGAGGACCAGCCCTGGTCCGGGCTCTACCACTGGACAGCGAACCACTGAACAGCACGCAAGGGTGGCCGTACCGGCAATCGGTACGGCCACCCTTTCCCGCGTGACCTGCGCGAATACGGCGGTGGGGCCGCTCCGGACGGTCCGGAGCGGCCCCACCTGGTGATCCGGGATCAGACCCCGGGCGGTCGGGGGACGACCGACAGGCGCACGGTGGTGTCGTTCAGCGGGTCGAGCTGGACCGCGTAGAACTCGCCCTGCGAGCCGCCCAAGGCGTCCGACTCGAAGGCACTGGCGGGCAGGTCGACACTGCCACCCAGGTGCATGATCAGTGCGAGCAGCAGGCCGTGCGACATGTCCTCGTTGTTGGGCAGGTCCGGATTGTGGCTGGTCACGGGGTCGGGCCCTTCTTGGTCTTCTTCGGGTCGGCCAGGGGTCGGCGGTTGATGTCCGCGGTGATGAACTCGGTGAGCGGGACCGGGCGCCACTTGCGGTCCGGGTCCAGTTCCCACGGCTCCGGCTGGTAGTCGGCGGCGTAGGGGAAGGAGAACGCGGTGACGTACTTATCGGGGTGGCGGTGGATCCGCACCTTGGGCTTGGCGGTGTTCCCGGTGGTGTACGTCTCGCCGGCGCCGCACGCCTCGAAGTGCTTGGCCAGGAAGGTCTCCAGGTGGGGCAGCCAGCGGGTGTGCCACTCGGCGGCCCGGGCCGGCGGGGCGCCCTTCGCGTAGGACCAGTGCCAGAAGGCGCACGCCCAGATCAGCTCCAGCAGGACGCGCCGGTGGTGGTACCAGCAGGGCCGCCAGCAGCGGGTTCGGGCACCCAGGTAGGCGGGCCGCAGCACCTTGGCGCACCAGGCGACCAGCCAGTCCCAGGTTTCGGTGGCCTGGTCCTGGTTCAGCGTCAGGAAGTCCGGGGCGACCGTCGGGTCGAAGTCCGGCTCCACCTCTTCCTGTTCCTGCTGGAGCTCCATCAGGAGCTGGGCGACGTGGCTGGTCTGCTCGACGACCTGGACCAGGCCCTGGTCGAGCAGCTGGAGGCGCTCGGGGATCTGCAGTTCGTCGAACTTGTCCAGCCGCGAGCGCAGCAGGGCGACGTCGCCCATCAGGTTGGACAGCACCCGCTCCGGGTCGAGCGCCATCAGATCGCCTCCTCATCGGCCCACGGGTCCTCCGGAGCCTCGCCGGCCCAGGGGTCATCCGGCATCGTGAACAGGCTGTCGGCGGTGGGCTGAGCGGCCGTCACCGGGGCCTGGACGGGGGCCTGCGGCTGCAGGTGGACGGTCGGGGAGTGCGCGGGCTTCGGCGGCTCCACGGGGGCCTTGTGGAGCGTCACCGGGGCCTGGACGGGCGCCTGGTGGGCCGGGAGGGCGTCCTGCGGCGCCGACGGCTGCTGTGGCACCGGGGCGGACCACTGGTAGACCGGGTCGTCCTGCGGTTCCTGCGGCGCCCACAGCGGCGCCGCCTGTTCCTGGGTGACGGCCGCGCGCTGCGGGGTCCACTGCTCGCGCAGCGCGGCCAGCTTCTTGCGCCGTAGGGCCCAGCGGGCCTTCGCCGCTGCCTTGGCGTGGCGGGCCCGCACCGCCTTGATCGCGGGCAGCTGGGAGGCCGGCGTGTAGGTGACCAGCACCGGCTTCTGTTGGCGGCGCAGCATCAGCATGGTGCCGAACTCCAGGCCGGTGATGTCGGCCGGCGTCATCACCGGCACCCGGCGGGTGCTGGTCGAGGTGCTCTTCGAGCCGGAGCCCTGCTGGCCGTTGCCGCCGGAGATCGTGCTGGTGGTGGACTTCTCCTCGCGCTCGCCGCACATCTGGGAGATGTTGCTCAGCTGCTCGGGCACCGCCAGGCCGCCCAGGATCAGGCGGGTGCAGTTGGTCCAGATCGTCTCGGCCGCGTACCGGCCCCAGCGGGCCTGGGCCTGGGACATGGTCTGGATGGCGATGTGGATGGTGATGCCCTTGCCGCGGGCGTCCGAGGTCCACTTCTCCAGCGGGACGCTGCAGATCAGCGCGGCTTCGTCCAAAACGAAGGTCAGCGGCGGGTCCAGGCGCCGGTTGGCGGGGTTGGCCGCGGCCAGCTGGCTGCCGTAGTGGTACAGCTCGCCGGTCAGCGCGGTGAAGATGGGGCCCACGCCGGCGAAGTCCTTGTCCTCGCCGAGCAGGAACAGGGTGCCGTTGCTGGTGATGAACTTGACCGGGTCGAAGGCGTTCGCCTGCTGCCGGGCGCCCTTGATGATCGCCGAGATCGCCGGATCGGCCAGGAAGGAGAAGGTCAGGGCCAGCGTCTTGTAGATGGAGACGACGGTCTTGTCCTTCGGGTTCTGCTGGGCCTGCTCCAGGTCCTCGCGCCAGCCCTCCGGCACGCCGCGACCGAACCGCTCCATGATCTCGATCGGCTCGCGGTCGGCGGGGTTCTTCGTCCACCGGGCGACGTCCAGCAGCGAGAGGCCGGCCATGTCGGCCGCCCACAGCAGGCTCTTGAGGATGTCGAAGTTGCTGCCCTGCCAGAACGCCCGGTTCTCGGTGCCGGCGGTGGCCGCCGACCCGCTGAGCAGGTAGCCGGCGCGGCGCATCGCGGTGCGCGCATCCGCGCAGCCGATGACCGGGTCCCAGATCAGCGTGCTGTCCCGGTCGCCCAGGCGCTCCAGGTTGAACCACTCCACCGGGCCCTTCTCGGCCCGGATTTCCGCGATGTCGTCGAAGATCGGTTCCAGCTTGGTGCTGGTGGCCACGACGGAGCCCTGCGCGTCCAGGATGCTGCGCGCCAAGTACTCGGTTTTGCCCGCGCCGGGCGGGGCGACGATCAGCAGCGCGTCGCCGATCTTGGCGTAGGTGTCGACCTTGTTGTGGACCGAGGTACCGGTGTAGAAGCCCAGGTCAATGGGCCGGATCTGGCGGCGCGGCATCGAGACCAGCGCGGGCCGCAGCTCCTTGCGGCGCTTCTTGGAGCGCATCTGGCGCGGTCCCATGTTGCGCCGCAGCTGGTGGCGCGTGGCGAAGCCGGTGTCGGCGGCGCCGCCCCACTGGGTGCCGTTCCAGAAGTGGATGGCGCCCACGGCCAGGCCGCCGGCCACGGCGACGGTGCCGATGGTCAGCGGCAGCGGCGCGGTCGCCACGTCGTTGATGACGTTGATCAGCGAGGAACCGTTGGGGTTGGGCAGCGGCGCCGGAGCCGTGGCCGCGGCCAGGGCCGCGTGGTGAAACGCCGGAGGAGCGGCCAGGAACAGGCCGGCCGGAGCCCCGGCCGCCGTGTACGGGTGCGCGGTAGCGGTGGCCCGGGCGCGGCGGAGGGCGCTGCGGGCCCTACGGTTGGAGGTGGTCATGAAGGCTTGCTCCTTCGTGGTCTGGGGCCCCGGTGTAGCCGCCAAGCAAGACACCGGGGCCACTCTGCTGTTGTAGAGCGGACGTGCTGTGCCAGTCGGTGTTTCTGGGGCACGAGACTGTCACGATCCCGGCGCGAACTCTGACGCAGAGTACGCACCGGGATCTGTGGGAGCCCACGGGATTTCCGTGGGCCACCGTGGTGCGGGCCGCCCCGCTGCTTACGTTCGCGCTGGGCCAAGCCGTCAGGCTGCCGGTACCGCCTCCATTAAATACCATGCCTCTATTACCGTCAATGCCTCCAATGTCAGCGCGCGGCTGGCGCGCGGTTCCAACCGCGCGCCGCGCGGCAGGCGTGCAGTTGGCGAGCGCCAGCGCCGACGGTGCGCGTGGTTAGGGGTGCGCGGCGCGCGGTTGGAACCGCGCGCCGCGCGGCGGCATGGCAAGAGGGGCCGGCCCGGTGGACCGACCCCTCTTGTACGGCGCCTCAGACCGGCTGACGCTGGCCGTTGATACGGGTCCTCCGCGGGCCGTCCTCGCCTTCTTCGGGAGCGGGTGCGCGGTTGGTGCGCGGCTCCGCGTGGTCGGCGCGCGGTTCCTGCGCGGCAGCGCGCGGCAGGCGCGCGTCGGCCGAAACGGCCTCCGCCGCGATCATCTGAGCACGCTTGGCCCGGAAGGTGAGCAGCCAGTTGCGCCCGGTGCCGTCATCGACCCCGTGGCGGGCCGCCAGCTCGGCGCCGGTCGGCTCCGCGCGCCCCGCCAGGATCTCGCGGAGCCAGTCCCGCCAGCCGGCCTCCTTGGCCTCCGACTTCCACACCGGGCCCTCGCCCAGCGTCGACAGATCGGGATCGACACTGTCGGCGACCTCCCCACGCAGCCGGTTCAGCACGGCCGCCGCCTCGCTGATCCGCACCCGCAGCGCCGCCTCGTTCTCGCCCAGCTCGCGCAGCGCGGACTTCGCCGCCGCGGCCCGGTCCTCGATCTCCTTCTGCTGGTCAGCGGCCAGTCGGGCCGCCTCACTCGCCTGCCGGTGGTCGCTCCCCAGGGCCTCGATCGACTCCTTCACCCGGGTCAGTTCGGAGGCTGCGCGCTCCAGCTCCCGCTGGGCCGTCGCCCGCTGGGCAGCCGCCTGCTCGCGGGCCTCGCTCAACTGGGTGAGGTCGCGCTGGGCGCCCTCCGCCTGCTCGGCGATCGACTGGTGCTCGCCGACCGCCGCAGCCGTCGCCGAGCGGATCTCCTCGAGCTCCTCCAGCGCCTTGTCACGGGCAGCGACGGCCTCGTCGGCCTCCGACTGCAGGTCTGCGACCTTCTTCGCATCCTCGGACAAACCGGCTTCCGCGCGCTGCCGCGCGTCTTCCGCGCGCTGCCGCGCACCGTCGGCGTCCTGCGCCGCCTTCCTCGCATTCGCGGTCTCGATCAGGGCGTCCGCCTTGATCTTCTCGGCCTCCTCCCGCGCGGTCTGCGCGCGGCTGGCCTCCTCCCGCGCTGCCTTCGTCTCGTCTTCCGCGCGCTGCCGCGCGGTCTCGGCTGCCAACCGCGCGTCTTCCGCGCGCTGCCGCGCGCTCTCCGCCTCTGCGGCGCGCGCCGAGGATTCGATCAGGTTCGCGGCGGGCACGACGGCGAGCTCCTCCAGCAGGGACATGATCTGCTGGGGGTCCTTCTTGCCGGCCAGCGCAACGTCGTCCACGCGCGTGAGCCCGACCAGGCGGCGCACCAGCGCGAGGGCCTGCGCGGAGTCGGTCGCCATGTCGGAGCGGTCGATCGCCGTCTGGGCCCGCTTGCGCAAGGCCACCACGTCCTTGAGGCCCTTCTGCAGCCGCTTCTCCTCGCCGCGGCTCAGCGCCGTGCCGCCGTCCTTCTTCTCCTGCAGCGCGACGATCGGCTCCAGGACCAGGCCGAGCTTGTACGCCTTCTGGGCGGCGCGCTGGGCGAGGGCGCTGCGGGCGAGCTTCCCGCGGGTGGTGCGCGGGTCGAGTCCGAGCTTGGCGAACAGCTCGGCCCAGGCCCTCTGCCACAGCAGGACCAGCAGCCGCAGCGGGCCGGCGACGGCGCCCTCGTCCTCATCCGCGTTGGGGTCGTGCAGTTTGGCCCGCAGCTGCAGCTCGATCAGCCAGGCCGACAGCGCCGGGATCGCGGCGAGCACCGGCCGCGACCACCAGTTCGGCGCGTGCACCGCGTTCATCGCCGCACTGAACGACACCAGTGTCCAGGCAGTGCGGTGCATGAGCCGCAGCTCGTCGGTCCAACCGGTATCGCGGTCGGCGCTGCGGTAGAGCATCCCGAACAACACCAGCTCAGCGGCGTCGAAGACGGAGACGAAGCCCACCCGCAGCTCGAGCGGGAGCTTGGCGAAGTCGGTGCCGAACCCCCACAGGCCGTAGACGCTGACCGCGACGCCGCCGAGGGCGACCACGGCCTGGGGGCCGATGCCGGCGAACAACCGGGGCTTGCGGCCGTCGGTGGCCACCACCGCCGCCCGGGTGCGCCTGCGCGCGCGGGCCGAGCTTCGCCACAGCGCCTTGCCGGCGAAGTAGGCGACGACGATCACCGCGATCGCGACCGCGCCGGCGGTTGCCACCAGGACGGAGGGCGAGACGCCGTGCAGAACGTTCAGCTGATGGAGGTTCAGGCCGCTGGCCTGGCTGGATTCTGTGGCTGACCAGCCGGGACGACTGGCCGTACCCTGGTTATGACGCATGCGGGTCTCCGAATCTGCGCGTTCGCCTCGACGGCGGTCCTAAGCGCCGTCGAGGCATTTCCTGTTATTAGAGGCATTGCCTCTGATGCTTCCGTTGGAGCTGCTGGAGGCTTTGCCTGCTACGTGCCGGTACGCCGTCCGGAGCGGAGCTTGTCCTTGCTGTCCGGGATCTCCGGGAACGGCTCGCCCTCGTGGTAGGCGTCCTGCAGCTGCTTGGTGACGAGCTCCAGCGCCGACTCCACCAGCTCGGAGAACGTCCGGTACCCGTGCGGCTGGGTCTGGGTCCAGAACTGGGCCCGCTTCGCCGCAGCCTGGACGGACGGGTCGACGTAGGCGTTCATCTTCCGAGCGGCGGCCGTCGGCTTGGCCTTCTGCTGCCCGCCGCCGAGCAGTTCGTCCAGGTCGTCCTTGGCGCCCTTGGTGGAGGGGACCTCGAACTCCGGTCCCTTAGCCACGCGGCACCACCAGGCCGCGGTGCTTCTTCACCGTCACCGAGCCGGGCCGCAGCCGGTTGGCCAGGGTGCGATAGTCCTTCGTCGTGGTCGCGTCCGGCGCGTGCGCCGGCAGCGTCCTGCCGAGGGTGGGGGCTTCGCCAGCGCGCACGCTGTGCCTGATTTTCATGACCGCGGTGTCCTCGTATTCGTTGCGCAGACTGTTGAAGGTCTGATCGGTGAGCTTGTCCGGGTGGGAGTCCGTCACCAGTACGGCGACGGTCTCCAGCTGGGGGTTCAGGCGCCGGCGGACGATCCGGAGGGTCCCGTTGAGCTCGCGCACCGCGGGCAGGTCCAGCCCGGAAGCCCGGACCGGGATCACCAGCTGGTTGCCGGCGACCAGGGCCGAGACGGCCAGCAGCCCAAGGCTCGGCGGGCAGTCGATGATGACGACCGCGTCCTCCGGCAGGGCGTCGATCGCCTCGCGCAGGGCCGACTCGCCGCCGGGCGGCCGGACGGTCTCCACGTCCTTGAGGCTCTTGTCGGACGGCACCAGCCACAGCCGGGGCGAGACCTCGATGGCTGCCTCCAGCAGGCCGTGCTCCTCGAAGTAGACCCCCCGCAGGCTCTTGGTCCCCTTGGGCAGTTCGGTCGCCTCGTCGGACAGCAGCGTCTTCTTGAGCAGCCACCCGCTACTGCCTCCCAGCTGCGGGTCCGCGTCGAGGATGTAGACGACGTCGCCCTCCTCCGCCCAGATGGCGCCCAAGGTCACGGCGGTCGTCGTCTTGCCGGCGCCGCCCTTCTGGTTCAGGACGACGATGATCACGCGTCGTCCCCTGATCAGGAACACCGCGCGGCGCGGATGAGGCAGTGCCTCTACTGCAGTCTTTGCCGTTTTTACCCGCACTACTTCCACTCCCTCCAATGGAGTCTTTGACCGCACTACCGTCTCACCTCCCTGGCCAGCGCCCTCCCCGACACGTTCCAAGATATCTAATGGAGGCATTGACGTCAATGGAGGCATTGAGCTAACCTGGAAGGGCAAGCGAGAGGGCCGGGCTTGCCGGCCCGGCCCTCTCCGCCCAGGCGAGCGAGCCAACGCTCCCCGGGCTTGGGACACCCCTATCTGGAGGGATTTCCGTGCAGCAGTCTTTCATCCCCGCCCCGGACCGGACCATTGAGGTCCAGGTGTTCGACGCGGCCGTGTTCGCGGCCTCCGGCCGTCAGCTGATCGCCGGTGGCAAGCGCGGCCCCGCGTTCGACCCCTGCGCGCACTGCGACGGCGCCGGCGAGGCGCTCATCACGGTCCGCGACATCGACACGGGCGAGAACCAGCTGGTCACCGTGTACTGCCCGGCCTGCGGCCCCGAGGCGGGTGCCCGATGAGCGTCGCCTCCGAGCTCCAGGCCGCCGCCGCCGACTACGCGCGGCACCACTCCCCCGAGACGCAGACCGCCTGGCGCGAGCAGCAGGCCGGAGCGCTCAACCACGGCAACGAGGCGGGCGGCGCGTGGAGCGGTGGCTCCCCGCAGTCCTCCGGTCAGCCCGTCGGCCAGCCGACCTGACACCGCCGGGCGCCCGGCCCGGGCGGTGAACACTCCCGACCCGGGCCGGGCCGCCCTCCGCACCCACACCCCTTTCGTGTGATCTTCCGGAGGCTGTCATGCCCCGCACCACCAAGCTCGACGCCGTCCACGACGTGCGCCTCATGCTGGCCCAGCTGCTGTACGCCAGCCCCCTCCCGCTGGCCGAGGGCACCGCCCCGGCGCCGGCGGAGGTCCGCTTGCACGTGCGCTCCACCCTGCACAAGCTCAGCCAGAGCGCTTGCGAGCAGCAGATCATCGCCGAGTACGGCGCCGTGCCCGAGAGCGCCGCCGCCCGGATGCGCCTGGCGCTGGCGGCCGTGGCCAGCACCTACTCCGGCCCGTTCCTGGGCCGCACGCTGTTCACCCGCCGCCGGGAGCTGTCCGGCCTGCTGGAGCCCGCCGGGCTCCCCTCCCCCTACGTGCCCGTCGAGCAGCGGCCCGCCGCCTGGGCGGAGATGGCCCGCACGCTGGCCGACACCGGGATGGCCACCGCCGACATCGCGGACGCGCTGGCCGTCGCCGAGGCGACCGTCCTGCTGCTGCTGGCGATGGACGAGAGCGGGGCCCAGCGGTGAACACCGTCTCCGAGCGGGCCCAGGAGCCCCGCACCCAGATCGTGGCGATGGCCGCCCTGCTCGTGGCCGTCCTCGCCCTGACCTTCGCGCTCACCCACCCGGCGGCCGGGGTGGGCCCGCTGCAGGCACTCGGGGCCGGCTACGGGCTCACCGTCGCCATCGCCGTCGCCTGGCAGCGGGTGGACCCGTGGGCGGTCGCGCTCTCCAGCGTGCGGATCACCGCGGTGATCCTCGCCTCCCTGGCGCTGGCCGTTCGCCGCCACCGCCGCCGGGAGGGCTGGGCATGAGCGGCACCGTGGAGCGCGCCGAACACGCCCTGCTCGGCGCGGTGATACTGCGGCCCGAGCAACTGCCGGGGCTGCGCTGGATCGACCCGGTCGACTTCGCCACCCCGGCGCGCGGCTGGCTGTGGAACGCGCTGCACCGGATGGGACCCGACCGGGTCCACCCGGTGGCCATCACGGCGGCGCTGGCCGACGCCGACCCCGGCACCCGCCAGATCCTGGCCCCGCACCGCGTGGCCGGGATGGTGGCCTCCTGCCCCAACGCCGCCCACGCCCCGCTGTACGGCGGGATGGTGCTGGAGGCCGCCCTGCACCGCGCGGTGGACTTCGTCGGCTCCGACCTGCGCACCCGCGCCGCCCACGGCCAGCTGGACGAGGCCGACCAGCTGGTCGCCGACGCGGTGGCCACCGGCCAGCAGCTGCCCGGGATGGGGGTTCGCTGGGCCACCGTGCCCGAGACCGTGCGCTCCCTGCTGGACACCGCCGCCGACCGGCCGCCGACGCCCGCTCCGCCACTGGTCCGCTCCCGGGTGGACGCGGTCGCCGAGGAGACCACCGTCGCTTCCCTGCTGCGCTACCCGCAGCAGATGGAGGAGGTCGGGCGCTGGCTGCACGCTGCGGACTTCGCCGACTCCCAACACGCGGCGGTCTACCGGGCGATCGAGCGCCTGACGCAGCGCCAGGCCCCGATCGACGCGCTGACCGTCACCTGGGAAGCCCAGCGGGGCACCGTGCCGCTGGACCCCGCGCACCTGGACCGCCTGGAGCGGGACTCGCTGCCCGGCCAGGCCGAGTACGCCGGCCGCGCCGTGCTGGGCGCCGCCGCCCTGGACCGCCTCGACCACGCCGGCGCCCACGTCACCCAGCTCGCCGCCGACACCTCGCTGTCGGTGCCCGCGCTGCTGACCGCCTCCAGCGCCGCGATCGCCCCGCTGACCGCCACCCACCAGCGCCTGCTGGCCCTCGACGGCCCCACCCAGAACCCCGAAACCGCGGGCGTGCCCGCGCCCCGCGCCGAGATGGAGATCGACCTGTGAGCAAGCACCTGCCCTCCGATCCCGCCTGGTTCCTCGCCCAGCGCGGCTACGGGCTGGCCCAGCTGACCCCGGCCCAGCCCAGCACGATGACCCGGCTGCTGCGCTGGCTGACGGCCAACCCCTCCAAGGTGTGGCCCGCCGTCACCGGGGTGGCCGGCTTCTCGCTGGCGCGCTGGCTGCACATGGACGGCGGTACCGACGTGGCGAACATCGTCACCCTGGGCGCCCTGGCCGCCGCCACCGCCGCCGCCGGCCTCGTCTCGGCGTCCAAGCAGCACGGCGACAGCCTGCTGACCGCCTCCGCCTTCGGCATCAGCGGGGCGCTGGCCGTCTTCGACGTCGCCGCCGCCACCGCCTCCACCCCGCTGGCGCTGGCCATGGCGCTGGCCCCCACCGCGCTGGCCTACGTGCTGGCCGCGCTCGGCTGGCGCCAGGACCGGCGCGGACGCGAGACGCGCCGCCACGAGATGAAGATGGAGGAGCTGCGGACCTACCGCGAGCTGCAACTGGCCGAACTCGGCATCCAGCAGCAGCGCGAGGCCGGCGTCTACGCCGTCGCGCTGGTCGAGGCGATGCAGCACCGCACCGGCCTGGACGCCGCCACCAGCACGGTGCCCGGCACCGTGCTGACCTCCACCTCGTCGGTGCCGCAGTTGGAGCGCGGCCCGCTACCGCAACTGGACGCGGGCAGCCTGCTGCGCGACGTGCTGCAGCAGCCCACCCCCGAGCAGGTGGAGGCGTGGACCGCCGCCCGGGGCCCGCGAGGCCGTCAAGTGAGCGCCCCGCTGGTTCCGTTGGCCTACTTCGCCCGCTCGATCGAGGCCGACGGCACGGTCCACGGCGCCCGCGGCTCCGCCAGCGGTCACACGCTGGCGTGCGCGGTCTACCCGTTCCCCGAGATCGTCGAGTTCACGGTGGGCTGCCGTCAGGTCACCTGCCCGGCCTGCCTGAGCGCCCCCGATGCCCGGCTTGGCCAGACGGAGGACCAGCTGTGAGCCGTACACCGTGGCACCACGCGATCGACCCCGCCGACTGGGCCGCGATGACCCGGATGCACGAGAGTTCGCACGTCGTCGCCAGCGAGGCCCTTGGAATCCCGGTGGTGGACGTGTGGGCCAATCCGGACCGGGATGTCGCCCTCGGCGGCCAGTACCGCAACTCCGCGGCCGACTCCCAGCTGCAGTCCGTGGTGTACCTGATCGGCGCCGAGGGCGGCGCCCAGGAGCTGCGCGAGGCCGGCTACCCCGAAGACCTCGTCGAGTTCTCCGTCGAAGCCCTCGGGTTCAACGACCGCGCCATCGTCGAGCAGGTGATCACCGACTCCGCCGCGCAGGGCTACCGGCTCGACGGGCAGCGCGCCCAGCACGACGCGGTGGCCATCCTGCACAGCGAGGGGTTCATCGACACCGCCCGCAACGTCGCCCAGGCGCTCGCCGACCAGGGCGACCGCCTGACCGGCGCCGACGTGCGCGCCGCGATGGGCGGCTGGGAGCTCGACGGCGACCTGTGGGTGCCCGCCTGGAACCAGCTACCTCCCACCGAGTCCGGCCCGGACCGCGCGGACAGCGACGCCGAGATGGAGATCGACCTGTGAACACCACCGTCCACCTCGACCCGTACGCTACCGCCCCCGATCTTGAGGTCGAGGTGAAGGCGGTCGCAGCGCTCACCGTCGAGCACGCCCGCCGCCGGCGCGAGCGCGCCTACATCCCGCCCACCGACGAGCAGCACTTGGCGCTGCGTCAGGCCGCGGTGCTCGACCGCAGCGCGCTCGCCGACCCGGACAACCACCTCGCCGCGGCGGCCGCTCTGCACGCCGCCCTGGTTTACAAGGACCTCACCTTCGCCGCCGGCAGCCCGATCGAGGCCGTGCGCCGCGACTACCTCGTCTACCGCGACGGGCAGCGGCTGCCGATCGGCGCCCCCACCGTCTCCCAGCAGCTCGCCAAGAAGTTCCAGCGGGCGAAGACCGTCTACGGCGACGGCGCCGGCCGCCTGGCGCCCCGGCTGCCCGGGTTCGTCGCCCGCAGTCGGTACCGGGCCGTGGAGGTCGACCACCTGGGCGGCAGCGAGGAAGAGCGCGCCGATCAGCGCGCCAAGCTCGCGCAGTTCCTGCGTGAGCGGCACGGCTACACGGTCGTCGAGGCGCCGATGTACGGCTCCACCGTCCTGCGCGTCACCCGCTACCCCGCCACCGAAGGAGCCCGACCGTGACCGAGACCGCCTCCGTCGAGCCGGTGGCCGCCGACCTGCCCGCCCTGCAGACCGCCCTCGCGCAGCACCAGCAGCAGATGGAGGAGGCCGACGACGCCCGCCGCCAGCAGCAGGCGCAGCTGGAGCGGGCCGAGCAGGACCGCGCCTGGGAGGAAGAGCAGCCGGTCGCCGCGCCGGTGGAGCCGCCGTCCTTGGACGTGGAGATCGACCTGTAGGACCCCGGTGGTGGCCCTGTCCGGGCCACCATCTCCCTGTGAAGGAGACGAAGATGAACCGCAGTTACGCGGACCAGATGCGCGAGCACCAGGTCGACCTCGACTTCTACCAAATGGAGCTGATCCCCACCGAGCCGTGGGTCGAGGAGCCCTACTACCTGCGCGCGGTCGAGGACGGCCCCGGCCTGCCCGGCACCCTCTTCACCCCCGGCGATGCGCACGACCCCGACCTGCGCCCCGGCGACGACGACTTCGAGATGGACCTGTGAGGGAGCAGACGGTGGAGGAGGAGTACCTGACGCCGGACGAGGCGAAGGCCGCGCTGCACTACGACCAGGCCCGGCTCGCGCGCGTCGAGGCGTGCGAGCCCGAAGGCGCGCTGGAGCGGTGGGGCTGGCTGTCGGTGCGCCGCACCATCCTGGGCGACCTGACCGACCGTGTCGGTGCGCTGGTCGCCGCATGGGACTCGGTCGGCGACCAGGGCGCCGGCGACGGAGCCGAAGAGCTCGGCGAGCACTACCTGCAGCTCTACCAGGAGGCCGAGAGGGCGCTGGAGGCCCACCGCCCGGCCGCGATCGCCGCCGCAGGCGGCAAGTAGCAAGCCCCGCCCGGGCGGTGACCGCCGCCCGGGCCAACCGCCCAGCACCGGAGGGAACTTCAATGACCGACACCACCGAGACCGCCACCGAGGCGGACCCGCACGACCCGGCCGGCGACCGCGTGGTGCCGCTGGACGCCTGGATGGACGGGCTCACCGAGTACGTGCTGGACACCTGGGACCCCGAGACCACCGACGAGCGCGCGATCGCCTGGGTCAGCGCCCAGGAGAAGGACCGCCACCTGCGGCACCTCGTGCTGGTGAACGCCGACCTGCGCACCTACGGGCGGTGGAACCCGCGCCGGGTGCTGACGCTGACCGCCCGCCCCCACCTGGATGGCCAAGCGCTGGTGTGGCCGTACCTCACCTGGGACCTGCTGGCCGCCGAACTGCGCCTCCTGTCCGACACGGGCGAGGCCGGCCACCCGGTGGAGCTGCTGGTCATCCACCCGGACCCCGAGCGCGCGCACCACGTCTGCGAGCGGCTGGACATCGCGGCCCTGGCCGTCCACGCCGACGGGATGGGCCAGCTGGTCGCCCGGCGCGACCCCGAGCGCGCCAGCGCTGGCTTCCTGCACTGCTACACCCCGCGCGAGCACGATTACGAACAGGACATCGACTGGTTCCACGCCCTGGCCGAGGACGACCGGGACGGCGAGGTGCTGGACGCCACGCACTGCGTGCTCGACCACTGGCGCACCCTCGACCCGGCCATGGACACCGCGCTGCTGGAGCGTCTGGACACCCGGGCCCGGCAGGCCGGCGACCTCCGGGCCAACGCGGTCGTGCAGATCGAGATCCTGCTGCACCGCCTGGCCCACCACTGGCGGCTCGCCGCCACCCACGCCGACTTCCAGGCCGTGCTGCGCGCACTGACGATGGCCTGCGACCGCGTCTGCTACGTCATGCAAGAGGACCGCGGAGGGGACCCGGTCTTCGCTCCGGCGCCGACGCCGGGGATGCCGTGGGCACGGCTGGCCGACCGCGACGCGGTCTACCACGCGCTGCAGGCCATCGAGCAGTCCTACACCGGGATGAACACCAAGGAGCCCGAGCACCAGGACGCCTGGCCCGAGCACTGGGACGCCTGGGAGGCCCTGCAGGAGAAGTTCGGCGAGGTGTACCGGCTGCTGCCCCAGGGACAGATCGCCGGACCGACCGGCTGACCCGCCCTACCCCAGGGGCCCGTACCTCCGTCGCCGGGGGCGCGGGCCCCTTTGACATGTCCGAACGCTTGTCCAATGCGCACGTCAGGGCCCAACCTCCCCGTACAGAACGGTAGTTGTCAGTGGCTCGTGCTGTACTCGACGGTTGTGCGGGGAGCACCGTCAACAAACCCTCCTGGGGGAGACATGACCAAGACCGTTCCTGTTCGCGGCCACCGCAGGGCCGACGGCACGTACGTGCGGGCCCACACCCGGAAGGTCAACGGGGGCAGGACCGCCGCGGTCGGTGGTCACGCCGCCGCCGGCGGCACCCTGACCGTTCCGGTGCGCAGCCACACCCGGGCCGACGGCACGTACGTGCGGGCCCACACCCGGCAGATCAGCGGCACGACGGTCGCCGCCGCCGGCGGTGGCGGTGGAGTGGCCCTGCTGATCCTGCTGCTGCTGTTCGGCGGTGGGAGCCACACCGCCGGCACCACCACCGACAATCCGAGCCCGGCGGTGACCAGCACCGGCGGGGCCGGCGCCGCCCAGACGCCCTAACCACCCCCGCACGATGGCGACTTCCACGGCAGGCCCGGACCGTCCGCACGGTCCGGGCCTTTCGTCTGCGCTGGTCGACACCGGTGAGCGCTACGGTGCCGGTATGACGATCATCGGGGAGGACCGGAATTCCGCCCGTGGCCACGTGCTGCTGCTGGCCGCGGCCCCCCGCGCGAGCCGCCGCCGGCTCCTGGACCCCGAGCTCGGCGTCAACGCCCTCGCGACGGTTGCGCCCAGCGCCCTGCTGCCCGGGTGGACCGGAGCGGTGGACCTCGTCCAGGTGGTCGACCCGGGCGAGCCCCAGGCCGTGCTGGCCCGCCTGCAGACCGCCGCCACGGCCGGCGGCCCCCTGCTGGTCTACCTGTGCGGGCAACTGATCAGGGACCACCGCCAGCGCCAGATCCACCTCGCACTGCGCGCGACCACCCCCCGCACCATCCGCTACACCGCGCTGCCCTGGGCCTGGCTGGCCCGGGAGCTCGCCCGGCGCCCACCGGGCACCACCGCGCTGGTCCTCGACCTGGTCGCCGATCCGAGCTGCCTGCCGATGCAGCCCGAGGACCTGCAGCTGCCCGACCACATCACCCCGTGGGGCGCGGTGGCGCCGCCGGTGCGGCGCGGACCCTGGCAGGCACCGGCCTACACGCTGGCGCTGGCGGACCTGCTGCGACACACCCCCGGCAACCGGCACCTCGCCGAACTCCACGCGCTCGCCGCCGGACAGGCCCAGCTCGCCCCCGGCACCGTGCTGCTCGCCCCGCCCGCACCCCCGCTTCCCGAGGTCCCCCGGCCCCGGCCCGCGCAGCAACTGCTCGCCACGATCCCGACGCCCACCCCCGCACCGCCCGCCGCCGAGCCGGTCACCGACCTGCGGCCCGCGATCGCGCAGGCCATGCACGCCGGACACCACCACGCCGCCGCCGAGCTCGCCGCCCAGTGGGAACGCGCGGTGCTGCGCTCGGCCGGGCTGCACTCCCCGCTGATGGGCGACGTGCTGGAGGTCCAGGCCACGATCGCGGCTGCCGCCGGGACCGACGTCCGCGCCGCCGACCGGTGGCTGGCCACCGCCGAGCACCGGCTCCAGTGGACGGACCCGCAGCAGGAGACGGTCAAGCTCGCGGCCCGCAACGCGCTGGCCTGCTGGCAGGCGCTGGACGACGACGAGCCGCAGCTGGAGGAGCTGGGCCGGCGCCTGGCGGCCGTCCTGCGCACGGTCGGAGCCCCGCGCCGGGCCGCCGCCGCCGAGGCCCGCCTGGCCGAGCTGCAGGAACCCGTCGTCTACAGCCCGCCACCAGGGTGGAGCCGGTAGCTCAGGCCGAAGCGGACGCCCGCCGCCGGCGGTGCCGGGAGTGCGGCGGGCAGCCCAGCGCATCGCACACCAGCTCCTGCTGCAGGTCCGTCAGCGCCGGCCGCTCGTACGGATCCTCGACCGGCGGGATCATCGGCGGGCCGTCGAGCATGGCCGCCACCCGCTGCTCCTTCTCCTGTGCGGAGACCAGCCGCAGCGCGATCTGCGCGAGGGCGAGCCTGTCGCGGTGAACCCCGAGGGCGTGGCCGGCGGCATCGTGGCGAGCGGCGTCCAGCCCTGGGTGGACGGCCCATCCCTGGACCTTGCAGGCCCAGCACACCCAAGAGATCCCGACGTCGAGTTTCATCGACGCGAGCAGGTCTTCGACAGTCATCACCATGCCGGGATCAACGAGAACCGGCCCGCCCGGATGCTGCGCGGGCCCGCACCGGGCGCGATGTGTCGTACCCGAGCCCTGGATCGCAACAGTTCACGGGGCATGGCCGCGCCCGCCGGTGATGGCCCAAGGTGTACGTCTCGGGTCCGGCGGGCGCGTGCCCGAACGCTACCGGCCGGCGGCTGCCGGGCAGCGGCGGCGCGGCGGTCGGGTCAGGGCGTGAGGTCGATGATCCGGACCGGCTGGCCCTTCCAGCGGATCGGGTCGACCGTGGCGACGACCGCGCCGTCCGGGCGCTCGGGAGTGGGAGCGGCGGCGTACCGGGTGTGGGCCTCGGCCCAGGTGCTCTCCTTCGCCAGCGCCAGGGCTGCGGCGAGGTCGAGGTCGAGGACTGTCACCGCGGGGAGGGCGGCGAGGTGTTCGGCGGTGCCGGGACGCTCACGGTCGGCTTCCACCAGGGCGCAGGCCGGGGCGTAGAGGTACCAGCCGGGTTCGGCGTGGGCGCGGTGGATGAGGCGGGAGGCGAGGATGTTGCCGCGGCCGGCGGCGACCATCGCGGTGTCGTCGAGGACGACGTGCAGGTCGGTCACTGGCCGCCCGCCTGGGCCAGGCGCCGGTCGAGCTCGGCGTCCAGCTGCTCGGTGTGCGCGCTGTCGGGGTCGTAGCCGTTCCAGGCGTGGAGCCTCTGGCGGGCCTGCTCGGCGCGCTCGGCGCGCTCGGCGGGGGTGAGCACGCTGTCGGCGAGGCGGGCCAGGTAGGCGCGCACGGACAGGTTCTCGGCTGCGGCGACCTCGGCGAGACGGTCGCGGGTCTCGGCGGTGACGCGGATGTTGGCGTCGGGCATCGGGTTCTCCTTTTCAGTCGCCCTCAGGATACGGGTACGTACCCGTCTTGCAAAGCGTGTACGGGTACGTACCCGTACACGCTATGATCAAGTCCGAGGGTGGATGCCCTTGCCGGTCCGTCTATCAAGGCATGAAGCAGCGGGAGTAGCGGTGAGGGAGCGGGACATTGCCCCGGTGGTGCTGTCGGACACCGAGAGCGCCGAGGTGCTGGAGGGGGTCATCCTTCCGACCTGGACCGGGCACGCCGTACGGCAGGCCAGGCCGGTGGTCGTCGTCGTGAGCGGCCCGCCGGGCAGCGGGAAGACCCAGGTCGCCGACGTGGTGCACGCCGCTCTTCAGCGGCGCGGGGGCGCGGTGCGCATCGCCAGCGACCTGTACAAGGGCGAGCACCGCGACTACGCGAGCCTGCTGGCCCAAGACGTGCGCAGCGCGGGGGTGAAGGTCCGTACCGACACCCGCCGCTGGCAGGGCGATGTCGAGGACCACGTCCGCGAGCGGGGCTTCGACGCCGTCGTCGAGAGCGCCCTGGCCAACCCGCAGGAGTTCCGCGCCCAGGCGCGGGCCTACCGGCGCTCAAGGCACCGGATCGAGATCGTGGCCCTGGCCACGCCGCAGGCGTGGAGCCAGCTCGGCGTGCTGGACCGCTTCGTCGAGCAGGTGACCGCCACCGGCACGGCGCGCTACGTCTCCTGGGAGAACCACGACGCGTGCGCGGCCGGGCTGATCGCGACTCTGGCCGTCATCGAGGCCGAGCACCTGGCCGACCGTGTCACCGTGGTGCGGCGCGGCGGGGAGGTGCTGTACAGCAACGAACTCGTGGACGGGGCGTGGTCCCAGGCGCCGGGCGCCGCGCAGGCGGTCGCGGCGGAGCGGGCCCGGCCCTGGAACGCCGTCGAGACACAGGCGTTCAGGACCACGTCCTCGCGGGCCGAGGTGCGTCTGCACACCAGCGCCGTACCGGAGCGGTTGCGCCTGGCGGTGCGGGCCGACGCCGAGCGGGCCTTCGCTCTGTCCGAGCCGGTACGCCGCATCGCGCAGCCCCGCCGCGAACCGCCGGGCGTCGACTACCACCGGCTCTCCACCGAGGAGCACCGCTGGATCTGGGAGAACCTGATCCTGGATGACCTCGGGGAGATCACCGCTCACGAGCAGCCGGTCACCGTCTACATCATGGGCCAGCCCGGGGCGGGCAAGACCAGGGCCTCGCAGCTGGTCCTGCGGGCGCTGCGCCCGCGCAGGCCCACCTGGATCTCCGGCGACCACTTCAAATCCGCCCACCCCGACTACCTGCGGCTGCTGCGCGAGCACCCGCGCACCGCCGGCTCGCGCATCCGCGCGGACTACGAGGCATGGCAGGACCAGGCCGAGGAGTACGTACGGTCCCGGCGCGGGGACGCCGTCATCGAGATCACCCCGGGCAGCGCCGAGCAGTTCCTCATCAACGCCAGCAAGTGGCGCCGGGCCGGCCACCGCATCGAGCTGCTGGTCATGGACGTTCGGGCCGCCGACAGCCGCCAGGGCACCGCGCTGCGCTACGCCGACCTGAGCCGAGGCGACCTCCCGGCCCCGTTCACCACCGCGTCGGGACACGACCGGTGCGCGGACGCCGTCCTCGACGCCGTCGGGCAGGCCGAGCGGGACGCGGCGGTGGACCACATCACGGTCGTGCGGCGCGACGGCACCGCCAGCTTCCGAGGCGAACTCGGCGCCGACGGCCGCTGGGCCGGCCCGGTCGGCGCCGCCCGAGCCCTGGCGACCGGCCGCGTGCGGCCCTACAGCGAGCAGGAAGCCGTGCTGTTCCTCACTCTCCAGCGCGAGCTGCGCGCGGCGCTGCCGCAGTACCGCGCTGAGATCGACCAGATCACCGCTCTGGCCTGGCCGCTGCTGCCGCCCCACCTGCAACCCGGGCGCCTGGGCCGCACGACCACGCTCGCCCTCCCGGCGCGGCGCACACCGCTCTACGGGCCGGCCAGCTCGCTGAGCTTGGCGTCGTAGAGGTCCCCAAGCCGGGCGAGCTCCTGCGCGTTGGCCTCGTCCAGGCGCTGAAGGTCCGCGTTGCACGCCTTCCGCTCGGCCAGCAGCCGCTGAAGACGCTCCACGTCGGGAGCCGGCCGCTGGCGTTCGGCGAAGATCTGCTCGCCGTACCAGGCGATCACCCGCCGCACCCGGTCCACGACGCGCTCGTAGCTGCTGCCTGACGCCTCGTCCGAGGGGAGGGGGCCGGCGCCGGGATCAGCAGGGTTCACAGGGTCGTGCATGACGAGGACCGCCTTGGTGTCGTAACGGGCAATCCGACCATTCTCGGCGAGCGGCCCCCGCTGCGCTGCGGCGGGGGCCCTGCGGGAGCCAGAGCCGCGGGTCCCCCACACTGGGCCCGCTGACCTGGCCTTCTGCGCAAGGCGCAGCCATACGGCCCGGGCAGGCTTAGGGTTGTTGGAAGGTCAGTTGATCTTTGGGGGTAGTGGTGGCTGGTAGGGACCTGCGAGCCGTGTTCGGCACGAACGACCGGTCGCTGACCGCGGACGAGGCGTTCACCAACCGGCAGGGCCAGTGGGCGATTTTCAGCGCCGCGCTGAGCGATCATCTGCAGCGTATCGCCGCACCGGACTTCAGCGTCGACGACATGGAGGCCCCGCGGCACAACGTGCTGACCTTCTTCGGGCTGGGCGGAATCGGCAAGAGCACACTGTCGCGGCACCTGGAGGCCGCCCTGGCCGACAGTGAGCAGCGGCCTGCCCACTGGGGCGAGCCGGCCTGGGCGGCCGGGGCCCGGATCCTGCCGGTTCGCATCGACCTGGCCCGCTCGGCCGACGTCAGCTTCGAGCGGATCGTCCTGACGCTGCGCCTGGCCCTGGCCCAGCATGTCGGGCGGGCGCTGCCGGCGTTCGACATCGCGCTGCGCCGCTGGTGGGATGCGAACCATCCCGGTGAGCCGCTGGAGGAGTACCTGCAGCGCACCGGCCTGGCCGCCCGGTTCGGCAAGGCGCTGCCGGGGCAGGTGCAGTCGGCGATCAGCGAGGTCGCCCAGCAGTTGGCGCTGCCCGGGTTCGTCGGCTCGGCGGTGGGCCGGCTGACGACGGCGCTGGCCCACGAGGTGCGCCAGCGCCACGAGCGGGCCCGGGCCTTGACCGGCTGCGCACGCCTGGCGGACTTGTTGGAGGCTGACCCGGATCTGGACGCGTTGTCCTTCTACCCTCACCTGCTGGCCTGGGAGATCGCCCGCCTGCCCGCCAAGAAGGCCGTGGTGCCGGTGGTCCTGCTGGACACCTGGGAGGACATCGGGGACCGCACCCACCGCGATCTCGAGCGCCTCGTCCAACGGATCGTGTGGCTGATGCCGGCCACGTTCTTCGTGGTGACCGGCAGGACCCGCCTGCAGTGGGCCGACAGCGAGTTGCAGGGGCAGCTCGACTACACCGGACCCGCTGCCTGGCCGGGCCTGGCCGCCCACGTCCCGCCCGCCCGCACCGCGGCGACCGGCGGCCACGGCGGTGGCCGACAGATCCTGATCGGGGACTTCGCCCCCGAGGACTGTGACGATTACCTGGCCCGGCGCCTGACCAAGGACGGCCGACCGCTCATCAGCGAACCGATCCGCGCCGTCATCACCGCCCGCAGCCACGGCCTGCCGCTCTACCTGGACCTTGCAGCGACCCGCTTCCTGGAGATCCGCCGCACCGGCCGCGAGCCCGAGCCGGGCGACTTCGACCACGACTTCTCCTCATTGGTCGCCCGCACCCTCCAGGACCTCACCCCCGACGAGCGGCACGTCCTGCGCGCGGTATCCCTGCTGGACGCCTGGGACGTGGCGCTGGCGACCGAGGCGGCCGGCCTGAACCACCAAGCACCCGCCCTGCGCCTGACCGAACGGCCGCTGGTCCGCCAGGACGAGTGGGCGCTGTGGCCGTTCAACCTGCACGACCTGGTCCGCTCCACCATCCGCGGCGCCGACGACCGCACCGACGACCGCTGGTCACCCCAGGACTGGCGCGACGCGGCCCAGCGCGCCCACACCGCCCTCGGCGAGCAGTGGACCACCAGCACCAACCCGGGCCGCACCCTGCTGGTCGCGGTCCTGCGCCAGGGCCTGGCCCTGGCCCGCGACCACCGCCTCGACCTGGACTGGCTCACGCAGGCGGCCTGGGCCTACATCGGCGACTCCATCTGGGAACCGCTGGCCCCACCGCAGCGCCCGGGAGCGGCCACCGGCGAACCGCAGACGCCCGCGGACGCCCTGGTCGAGACCCTCTCCGCACTCGCGCGCCGCCAGCACGAGCACCGCGAACGCACCGTCGAGCGCCTCACCGCCGTCCTCGACAGCGGCCTGCTGCCCGACGACCTGACCGACCTGGCCCGCTACTACCGGGCCAAGGGGCAGCGCGACATCGGCCGCACCGCCGACTCCCACGAGGGCATGCGCCAGGTCGCCGCCGGAACCACCCGCCTGGCGCCCGCGGCCCGCCGCGGCCTGGCGCACCTGGCCCGCCTGGCCGGCGACTTCCCCACCGCGCTGGCCACCGCGCAGTCCCTGGGCTGGGAGGGCCACCACCAGCGCGTGACCGGCGACCTGTGGTGGCTCCACGCCGAGATGGAGGAAGCCGCAGCCGCCTACCAGGCCGCCCGCGCCGAGGCCGAGCAGCACGCCGTCGCCGGCGAACGCGCCATCTGCCAAGCCCAGTTGTCGCTGGTCGCAGCCTTCACCGACCCGGGGCTCGCCACCGACGCGCTCGCCCTGGCCGACCAATTCCTCACCGGCCTCGACCTGCGCGCCACCACGCTCACCACCCGCATCGCCCGCCTGGTCGCCGACGCCGGCACCGACCTGCCCAAGCAGCCCACCGATCCGCGTCGGAAGGGCCATTGCCCCACCTGCCAGGCATTCGAGGGCGAGCGCTGCTTCCAGCGGCCGAGGAACGGGGTTCACCCGGCCCGGCTCAAGAAGAACAACATCGACCAGGCCGACGTCGACCGCTACCTGCGCGCCAGCGGCCGGCGCTCCGGGCGCCGGTAGGCCGCCGTGGACCAGGAGCACGGGTTCGAGTACGAGGAACTGCCCGACGGCGAAGAGCAGGACGACCTGGTCTTCGATGTCGAGGAGTACGACTGGGAGCCGCGCTGACCGGGGCGGCCCCCCTTAAAAGCGGTCGAAAAATCACACCATCCGCCGCCCTTGCCCAGGTCAGGGGCGCCGCGCGTCCGGCCCTGGCCCCGGTTCGGGCACGGCTACCGGCATCGCAGCGGGAACGCGTACCCCAACTGCCTCATTCGACCGGCTACTTATGAAACCTGCGCAGGTCAGGCAGCCGCTAACCGGGCCGGTTCGCCGGCGGCCAGGCCGTGGTCCGCCAGGGTCCAGGACAGGTGCGCCGGGCCCCGCAGCGCGGCGTCCAGCACCTGCAGCTGCAGCGCGCCGTCCGCTGCCAGCCGTCGCCAGGCCCTGCCGGTCAGCGCCGGCACCGTCGCGCGGGCCTGCTCGACGGCGAGGTCCGCGTCGGCCCGGTGGACCAGGCCGGGCAGCAGCGCGGAGCGCAGCCCCCGGGAGAACGTCACCGGGCTGCGGTGGCCGCGGGCGGCCGGGGTGGCCGCCCGGGTGTACTCGCGCCACAGCTCCCACCAGGGCTCCTCCCCCGTGCGCCGGGCCCGGGCGAGCAGGTCCGCAGGCCCCAGGGCGCCTTCGCCCAGTCGGCGCCCCGCGCCAGCGTCGCACACCGCCGCCACGTGCCCGCCTGCGGCGACCGTGTCCGTGACGGGCCGCCAGGAGACCCGTGCGCCGCTCGCCCCGGCACCGGCCGCCCACTGCGACGTCCAGCGGGCCACGGTCTCCTGGTGGAGCTCCTCGCGCAGCGGGTGGTCCAGCAGCAGCACCCGCAGCACCACCCGCCACCCGTCCTGCCCCGACCAGGTCACCTCCGGGGACCACACCACGCCGACGCGACCGCTGCGGCGGGCCTCCGCCGCCCAGCCCGAACCCGAGACCACCCGGCGCCACGCGGCCGACAACAGCTGCCAGCGCGCGGCCAGCCCAGCCTGCTCGACCTCGCCCGGATCACACACCACCGCCCACGCCTGCCCGCCGGCCCGCAGGTGGGCCGCCGTCAGCAGCCCCGCCTCCCGGGCCCGCTCACCGCGAACCGCGTACGCGCACACCGGGCACACCCAGACCTGTCCGCAGGCCAGCGCACCCAGCTCAGTCCCGCCCGGCTCTCCCAACAGCACAGCAACACCCCCGCCCCGATACCACGTTGCGCTGACCGTAGCGGCCGGCTCTGTCACAGCCCAGGCCCCTGACCAGCGGGAGCAAGCGGGCCACCAACCGGCACGCAGGAGACCCCCACCCGTCGGATGGGGGTCTCCTGCGCCGAGCGGCGCCCAGGCGCCCGGTCACCGCCCGGCCTGGTCGAGGTAGACGGGCTGCTGCCCGCCCTCGCGCCCACCCGCCGAGGCGGTCAGCAGGGTCAGCCGGTACTCCCACGCGCCGGCGCGACGCGCCGCAACCCTCGCCCACAGCAGGCCCTCGATGGCCAGCTCGGGGCGCTGACGGACGGTGTCCGCCGCCGCCTGCAGCGCTCCCGCTTGGGTCAGACCCTGGCGGGGCAGACCCGTCAGCGCCCGCTCGGGGGCGGTGGTGCCCGCGTCGAGGTAGATGACCACTCCGCAGTTCCCGGCGTCGGCCTGGTGCGTCGGGTCCTCGACCTCGCCCAGCTCCGGGTCCAGCGTGGAGACCAGCAGCATCAGCCGGTAGCTCCACACCTGCTCGGGCCCGGGCACCAGCCGGTCCTCGACCCCGGGCACCCGCGCCCACAGCAGCCCGTGCACGGTGAGCGTGTCGCCGTAGCGCAGCGCGTCCGCACCGGCCTGCAGCGCTTCGGCCTGGGTGGAGCCCAGGCACTCCAGCACGGTGATCGCGCTGACCGTCACGTCGTGCTCGCCGACGGCGTTGAGGTAGCGCACCGCCGCGCTGGCGTCGCCCACCGCGCGCACCAGGTCGCGCCCGACGGCGGACAGGACCGAGCGGGCCTCGAGCGCCGGCGCCTCGTCCGGGGTCCGCGGAGCCGGGAAGAGACCGGCTCCGTCCTCTTCTTCTGCAGGGGAGTTCAGGGTGTGTGCCATGACCGGAATCTAGGGGCGCCGCCGCGCGCCGCACCCACGCACGGTGCGTGGGTCGTCCCCAGGCCAGCCGCGGCGGGCACGACAGGGCCCCCGGAGCCAGGACGGGATCCGGGGGCCTGGACCGGCACCGGCCGCGGGGGATAGGTCGGTACCGGCCAATCAGGGGGCGGTGACCGGCCCGCCCGCACTCGCTCCGGTCACCGCCCGGCTCAAGGCGGCCAAGCCCAGGCGGGCGCGAGTGGCGTCCGCCTCGATCAGGGCCTCGCGCAGTTCAGCGGGGTCGAGGTACGAACTGCCGTACTCGCCCATGCCGCTGAGCCAGGTCGCCGCGTAGTGGCACTGCAGGCGGTTGGCGGGCACCAGGAGCCAGGAGCCGGCCGAGAGCACCCGCACCCCCTCCAGACCGGCCAGGCCCACCGCGCCGCCGAGCGGGACCTGGACGACCAGCTCGCGGCGGGCGTAGTCGGCCAGCACCCCGTAGCCGTCCTCCAGCGGCAGGCCGAGGACGTCCAGCGCGGCCAGGCCCCGCTCCAGCGGCGCCACCACGACCGCGTCCCAGGCATCCCCGCACGGCACCAGCACGGCGTGGTGCTCGCAGGCGTACCTCATCCGGTGGACGGTCCACGCGTCCGGCTCCCGCAGCACCGCCCACCCCACCGAGGCGGGCACGGTCTCCAATGAACTGGCCATGTTCGGACCGTAATCCGGGTACAACGGACCGTACCCACGCATAGTGCGTGGCCTGTGGTCCCCCAGCCCGGAGCAGCACCGTGAACGGACAGGCAATCGGCCGCCGCGTCGCCTACTGGCGGATCCGCCGGCGCATGACCCAGGACGTCCTCGCCTCGCTGCTGGAGAGGTCGGTGCGCTGGGTCGAGGACCTGGAGGGCGGCCGACGGCAGAGCGACCCCCGGCTGTCGGTGCTGGAGTCCATCGCCCGGGTCCTGACGATCCCCCTGGAAGCGCTGCTCGCTGACGCGCCGACGGCGAAGTGCGCGGATGAGACCGAGCTCGGGATGATCCGGGCCGCGCTGCAGCACCACGACGTGCTCACTGGCACGGCGGGCAGCAGCGCCGGCGATCCGTTGCCCGTCGCCGCCCTGCGCTCCCAACTGGTGCACGCCCGCAGCGCCTTCCAGTCCGGCCACTTCGCGTCGGTCGGGCGCACCGTCCCCGACCTCGTGCTCGCCGCCAACCAGGCCGCCGCCCAGCTGTCCGGAGACGAGCAACTGGCCGCCTGCCGACTGCTCTCACTGACGCTGGAGCTCGCCGAGGCCGCCGCGATCAAAGCCGGGGACACCGACCTGGCCCTGTTGGCCGGCCACCGCGCGGTGGCCGCAGCCGAGCGGTCCGAGGACCCCGTCATCAAGGCGTCCGCCGCCCGCCACCTGGCCGACGCCATGACCTGCCACGGCCAGCCCGAGGCCGCCGCCGCCTTCGTCCTGGCCGCCGCCGACCGGCTCACCCCCGACCTGACCGCGCGCGGCGGCTCGGCGGCGAGCACCAGCGTGCTCGGCATGCTCTACCTCAAGGCCGCGCTCGCGCAGGCGGCGATCGCCGAGGCCGTCGGCGAGAGGCCGGCCGCGGCGGCCGTCTTCCAGCTCCTCGACCAGGCCGACGAGCACGCCGTCCGGCTGGGCCGCGACGGCAACGAACTCTGGACCGCCTTCGGCTCCACCAACTGCCGCCTGTACCGCGTCGCCGCGCACGTGCAGCTCATCGAGGGCGCCAACGCGGTCGCCGTCGCTGGCCAGATCCCTGCGCCGGCGACCGCCGCACTGCCACGCGAACGCCGGGCCCACCTCTACAGTGACCTCGCCCGCGGCTACACCCAGGCCGGCCGCTACGAAGACGCCGTCACCACCCTGCTCAAGGCCGAGGACGAGGTGCCGGAGGAAGTGCACTGCCGCCCGCGCACCCGCCGCTTGGTCGAGGACCTGCGGCTGCTGGGCACCGGCCCCGTCCAGGGCCGCTTGCGCGCACTGGCCGATCGCTGTGGACTGCCCGGATGAGTCGAACCCTGTACGTCGTCGCCTGTGCCGCCCCGCCCGTGCGCCGGATCGCCCACGGCATCCGCCTCGCCCAGGGCTACGGGTGGGACGTCTGTCTCGTCCTCACCCCCTACGCCTACCGCTGGGCTCTCGAAGACCCCGACCCGCAGCTGGGGTTCGGCACCAAGGAGTTGACCGAGCTGACCGGCCACCCCGTCCGGCACCAGTACAAGCTGCCCACCGAGGCCGACGTCCTGCCGCCGGCGGACGCGTTCCTGGCCGTCCCGCTCACCTTCAACACGCTCAACAAGTGGGCCGACGGTCACAGCGACACCCTCGCGGTGGGCCTGCTGACCGAGGCCCTGGGCCTCGCGCACCGCCCGGCCGTGGTTGCCCTGCCGCACTGGAACAACGCCCAGGCCGCCCACCCCGCCGTCGAACGCAACGTCACCGCCCTGCGGGGCGCCGGAGTGAACGTGCTGCTCGGCGGCGAGGACGGCTTCGTTCCCCACCCGCCCGGGCAGAGCAAGCCGGAGACCTACCCGTGGTCGGCGGCGATCGCCGCGCTGCCCTCATCGGTGCCGTCTCCCACAATCGGTTCGTGACACCTCCACCATTGCGCTCGCGGTGCCGGCGACGATCCGGCTGAACCCGCAGTCCGGCCCCAATACCTCTGTTGACTCCATTGGTTCCTCAGGAGACACGAAGGGCCCCCGCACGGCTGTGCGGGGGCCCGGGGGTGGATCATGGGGGTTGGTCCGGGGCCGGTATCGACGGTCCCGGGCCGCCTACTTGGTCTCGCCGTCGGCCTTGTCGTTGGTGCGGATCTTGTACACGGCCTGGCGGGTCATGCGGGCGCGTTCCGCAATGGGCGTGTCCCCCTGGCCCCAGGCGATCGCCCCGTTGATCAGCTCCAGCCGCGCGCTGCGGGCGTCGGCCAGCTCCCGCTCCAGGCGGGCGACGTCGGCGCCGACCACGGCGAGGCGGTCCCAGTCCTGCTCCCGCAGCCGTGCGCGGTGGCCGCGGGCGGCCTCCAGGGCTCCCAGCAGGCGAAGGCCGGCCTGCCCGGCGCGTGCCTCCTCGCGCTCGGCCCAGCCCTCCAACTCGGCGTCGGTGGTGGTCGAGACGATCTCCCCGGCACTCAGGCGGCCGTGCTCGGCGTCCCAGTCCGCGAAGTCGCGCACCGGGCGCGGGTCTCCGTCCAGGAGCAGGGTCCGGTACCAGGCCCGCACGCCCATGACGTCCAGGTGGACACAGGTCCCGTCGCTGGAGGGCGTGCCGTAGACCTTCTTGATCTCCGGGTGCCAGTGCTCGTTGAAGCCGAGGTAGCGGGTGATGTACTCGCACTCCTCGGCGAGCTTGTCGAGCGACTTGCCGAGCAGGCCCGGCTTGTACACCTGGGGGAAGCGCTGCACGATCTCGGTGTAGTCGACCAGGTCGGCGTCCACCTCGGGGCCGGCGGCCTGGCGGTGCCGGGAGACCAGCCGTCCGATGTTGCGGCCCGCGCGGGCTGAGTCGGCGGACCAGTCCAGCTCGCCGCCCGCCTGGAACAGGCTGTTCAGCAGGGACTGCGCGTACGGGGCCAGCTCGGTCAGCAGCGCGTTGGCTGCGACGGCGTCCAGGTAGGGCAGTTCCTTGACCCCGGAGTCGATCGTCCAGGACAGCAGCTCCGGGACCGGCTGGAACCACATGTGCGGCCCCCGGAAGCTGAAGTGGTCGCCCGGGTGCCAGCGCTTCCAGGTCTCGCGGGGCACGTCGTTGATGGCCCGCCAGGCCGGGTTCCACGGCTCCAGGTGCTCGGTCGACTCGTGGAAGCTCAGCTCCCCGGTGGCGGTGTTCAGCAGCAGGTGCTGGTAGTGCCCCGGTTCCATCCGGCCCCCGATCGGCTCGGACGAGATCACCTCGGCCACCGGCGTCACGCTCACGCGCGGTGCCTCGTAGCGGGCCAGGCTGATGTCCGGCACGGCCACGGAATCGTTCGTCATCTCAGGTCTCCTCCCTCGGCGGCATCTCCGCCTGAAAACAGGTTGTCGTCAAGTTCGGCTATCTGTCAACTGGTTGACGAGTATTCATTAAGTTCGAGTCGCGGTTTCGATTGATGTGCGCGCCGTAAGAACACGCACTCCAATACCTCTGTTGACTCCATTGCCCTCTCCGGGAAACGCGACGGCCCCCGCACTGCTGTGCGGGGGCCGGGAGATGCGATCATTTGTGCTGGTCCGGGGCCGGTTGCGACGGTCCCGGACCGCCTACTTGGTGACGACGCCCTTGCCGATGTCGCGGTGCTCGACTTCGACGCCGACGCCCCGGGCCCGCAGGCCGGCCGCGGCCTCCTCCGCTACGACCACCGACCTGTGAAGCCCGCCCCTGCACTTCACGTAGATGTTCAGCAGCTTGCGGCGCGGATTGGTGAAGTGCGTGTGCAGCAGCCACGCCTGCTCGATCACGTCCTCGATCAGCTGCCGGGCGCCGGGGGTGGCGAGCACGTAGTCCCGCACTTCGGCGTCCAGCCCGGTGAGCCGGAGCATCCGGTCGCGCACCTGCGGGTCGTCCGGAGGGTTGCGCAGTGCGCGGGTCACGTCGACCACCAGGCCGTTGCCCTCCGGGAGGTCCCCGTGAAGGGTGCCCAGGGTCGTGAAGACCGCCTGGATGTGGTTGACCGGGTACAACCCGGTCAGGTCGTCGGGTGCGGTGCTGTCGTTGCTCATGTCGTCCATTCCATCGGTGGTTTGGGGCCCTGAACAGGGGTTTCCCGTTTCCTCTTTCCGTGGCCGCACCGCTGCTACTGGGCGGCGCCGGCTACGGCGAGGGTCTGCGCGGCGAGCTCCCGCCGGCGGGCGTGCTCGGTGTCGAGCGCGTCGAGCAGGGCCGCCGCCGTTTCGGCCGGGTCTTCGGTGATCCGGGGAATCCGGTTGGCCTCCGGGACGTGCTTGGCGTACAGGCCCCACTCGATCGCGTCCGCCCAGCCCGGCACGTCGACACACGCCTGGGCCGCCGTCTGCCAGGCCGCGACCGCCTGGTGGGCCTGGTCGTGGGTGAGGATCCAGGCGTGGTGGGCCGCCTGGAAGTTCGGCGTGGTGGCCAGTGCCTCCCATCGCAGGTCCACCGCGTGCAGCGCGCGGTCCCGCTCGGCCCGGGCCTCGATCTCCTTCGGCGCGAGCTCCACCAGGTTGTTGTGCCACTTGATCGAGTGGTGCAGGATCAGCGACTCCCTGAGCAGTTCCGCGGCCTCCTCCGTGGTGGCCGCGGCCTGGCAGCGCTCGTGCAGGAGCCGGTTGTCGGCGTCCTGGTCGCCGGTGTGGCCGTCCAGCTCCGTCAGCTTCTCGAACACGGTTCCTCCCAGAACCCTTTCGGCACGGGCGTCGATCCCGTGCGACTCCAGATCGGTGTAGATCGTCTGGCGGGAGACCCGGGCGGCCTCCGCCAGGGCGCTGATGTTGCGCTCGCCCGCGCGCCAGGCCGCCGCCACCAACCGGGCGCGGGTCGTCCCGGCGGGCTCGGCGCCCCAGGCTCGAAGTTCTGCCATCGTGCGCTCACGCTCAGTGCTCATGACTTGATGATGTGTCAACTCACTAGACATGTCAAGCCATTGGACAGTCGTGCATGAGTGCGAAGGCGCCCGGCCGGTCCGCCTCCTATTTCCCTGAAACGATCCGTTCTGAGAGCAAGATCAACCGAAGCCGGCGAAGGTGCCCTGGGAGCCGGATCCGTTCCCGCAACACGTTCTCACTCAGTTTCGGGATCAACCCCCTTGTGGGAACTGCATTGTGAGAAAATCTGGGGGTGACGGACTCTCACGAACCGCCCCCCGACGACGCCGACGACATCGAGCGCCACCCCTGCACCCGCTGCGGGGTCCAGCCCGGATCGCCCTGCCGATCGCGCGGCGGCGCCGTCGCCTCGATCTACCACACCGGCCGCTTCACCAAGGTGCCCCGGCTCGCCAAGCTGCTGCGCGTGCCGACCCCGGCCGGCCGCGGCCCGGGCCAGCCCTGGCGCCCCGGCACCCCGCCGCCGGCCCCGCCCACCTCCGACACCCCCGGCGCCGACATCCGCATCGGCTACGCCCGCTGCAGCCACCTCACCCAGGAACTGCAGTCGCAGCTGGACGCGCTCAGCGCGCACGGCATCGCGCGCGACAAGATCTTCTCCGAGAAGATCAGCACCCGGGTGCGGGTCCGCCCGCAGTTCGAGGCAGCCCTGGCCACGGCCCGCGAGATCAAGGCCCACGCCCCGCACTGCCGCGTGCTGTTCACCGTCTACGAGATGAAGCGGCTGGGGCGCGACGCCGCCGAGCTCACCGCGCTGGCCGACCACCTCACCGCCCACGGCCTGGTCCTGGAGATGCTCGCCGGCCCACTGCCCGGCATCTACGACCCCAGCGGCCCGGGCCGGCTGCTCTTCGGCTTCTTCGCCGCGATGGCCGAGACCGAGCGCGAGAGCATCCGCGAGGCCACCCTCGAAGGGCTCGACACCGCGGCCCGCAAGGGCAAGCACGGCGGCCGGCCGCCCGTCATCACCGACGACATGCTGCACACCGTGCTGCGCCGCCGCGCGAACGGCGAGACCGTCGAGCAGATCCGCCCGGACCTGATCATCCCCACCGGCAAGCGCAAGGGCCAGAGCCCCGGCGTGGCCACCATCTACCGGGCGCTGGCCGAGCACGCCAAGCGCCAGGCGTACCCCGAGGCCGTCGCTCAGGCCGAAGCCGACTTCGCCGCGCTGCAGGCCGGCGAGGAGATCCCCCGCCCCCGCGCCATCGACCGCCCAGCCATCGAGGTCAGGAGCCCAGCAGCATGACGCAGCCTCCACCCCGGCGCCGCCAGCTCGGCTCCGGCTACGACCGCCAGGAGCCCCCTGCTCCCGTCGTTCACACACCCAGGGCCGAGGCGATCTGGTTCGGCGAGGCCGTCGGCCAGCCCGAGGCCGCCGCCGGTCCGGTGAGGGAAGCCGGCGGTCGCCGACCGCTCGCACTCCCCCGGACACCCGAGCCCCCGGCCCGTAGCGTCACCCGTACGAGCCAACCCGCCCACCCGACACCGAACCCGAACTGCGAGTGCCGCGAGTAGCAGCCCCGCGTTCGAGAACACCATCACCACGAAGCAGGGCCCCGCGCGAACACGGGGCCCTGCTTCGTGGTGAGGCCAGATCAGTTGTTCTGGCCGCCGCGCGGCCCCGGGATGCGGGGCAGCAACTCCCACAGCGGCCGACCGCTGGACGCCCAGCGCCCCAGGACCTCGCGGTCGACCAGGAGCACGCTCTGCTCGGCGCCCCACTTCTGCGACGGCTTGGTGAACCGGCCGTTGGTCACCACCACCGGCACCTGGGCCTTGTGCACGCGCTCGTTGGCGCCCACCAGGCTGTACAGCACGCCGACCGAGACCGGCGCCCCGCCGATCGGGTCCTGCTTGTGCTTGCACTGCAACACCCAAGTCCGGCCCATCGGGTCCGTGGCCAGCACGTCCGCGCTCTGGTCGCCGCCCTGCCCGACCCGCTGAGCCGCGTAGCCGTCGCGCAGCAGCAGGTCGCGCACCGCGAACTCGAAGGCGTCGTGCCGCATGTGGTCCAAGCCCCCCGGCCCGGTCAGCGTGAGCCGCAGCCGGCGCTGGCGCTCCAGGTCGGCCAGCCGCTGGGCCTCCGCCGCCCGCTTCTGCTCCAGCAGCCGGCGCACGAAGAAGACCGCGACGCCGACCCCGATCAGCGCCAGCACGACCACCACCCAGACGTGGGCCGCCAGCCAGCGCAGCACCGCGAGCACGAGGACGACGGCCACCACCACGCCGCCCAGGACGAGCAGCAGCTCCGACCCGTCGTCCTTCTTCTTCGGCCGGCGCCCGCCGCTGCGGCGAGCCGGAGGTCTGTGCGTACTCACCGGCCGCCCCCGATGCGATCAGTCGCGGTTCGTGCCAGCCGAGCCACCCGGCCCCACCCCCAGTACGTGGACATGCCTACGGCACCCATCACATCACCCATCCCTGACAGAGCGTCAGCCGCGCACGGAAGCGCACACCAGAGCGTCAGCGGACCGCCTGGTTCACCGCGTCGGCCACGCTCCCGACCAAGTGCAGGATCATCTGCCCCCAGGAGCTCGACGCGATGAGGACGCCGAACACCACGCAGACGAACGCGGTCAGCCGTTCATTCACACGGCTGCGGGCCTCGGTACGCCGGGCAAGCAGCGCGTAGATAACGATTGCGAAGAACACGGCCGCGCTGACCGACAGCATGTTGGTCCCACCCCTGGTACCTCGGTTGTCCGTATGGCGACCACCGTCGCCCTTCGGGTGAGCATGCCATAACGCCCTGTCACGGGCCTGTGGTTCGGAGCAGATGATCGTCAGCCGCGCACCGGAGCGCACATCGCGGCGTCACCCGCTCGCTGGCGCGGTCGTTGACCAGGACATGGACGCCGAGGACCTGCAGATCACACCGACCAGTGGCCCCAGCTGCGAGGGGGTCAGGGACCTGATCGTGGAGCTGCTGGGCGCCCACCCACTGGTCACCCGCGTGCGTCCGATCTCCGCGTTCCTGGGCGAGGTCGGGGTCGGGCTGGAGATCGGCGGACTCGACTTCGAGATCCGGGTCGAGCCTGCGTAGGCCCCCGCCCCTACCGCCCCGGCCGGCTCCACCGCGGTGCCCGCGCGGGGCGGCAGCGAGACCGCCCGCCCGTAGGGCCCAGGGCCAAGGACGGTGGCTGAGCGCGCTTCGCGTGCGGCGTGCGTTGCGATCCGCCTGTCCGCGGTGAGCGGCAGCGGTCCTGAGAGTCCCCGATGGCTGGTCGAGGAGACGTCAAACGACAGCGGGGGTGGCGGGCGCCGCGCGGGTGGCTGCGCCGCACAGCCGTGGCCGGCCGCGCGGCTCGACTGCCTCCGCCCGCCGGTGGGCGGGCGCGGCGCCGCCGTGGCTGACAGGCCCGGGCCGGGCTCCAGAACCGGTAACCAGGATCGACTTGTCGACGCAGACCAGCACCGGGGTGCACTTCTCCGAAAGGCCGTCACCAGGGGCTGGCCGGGCGGGAGAATGCGCTGGTGAGCCTCACCTCGGAACTGCGCCGGCCCGACTCGCCGATCTCCCGGTTCTTCGCGCGCGAGCTGCCGGGCGTCGCCGAGCTCGCGGCCCGGTACGGGCACTGGGCCGGGCAGCTGCGCAGGCCACTGCGCCCGCGCCACCAGGGCGAGATCGCCTGGCCGATGCTGGGCCACACCATCGACCACCGCATCCGCATCAGCCTGGGCAGCGCCTACGGCCCGCCGATCCGGATCGGCGTCGACGCCTTCGCTGGCAGCCGGCCGGCCGGGCCGCCGCCCGAGGCCAGCGCCGCGATCCACCGCGCCGGTCAGCAGATGATCGCCGAACTCACCACGCACACCAGCACGCCGCCGCTGGCCCTGGCCGGGCCCGAGGGCGAGCGCCTGGTCCGGTTGTGCTTCCTCGCCTCGCACTTCGAGGCCGTCTTCCGCTCCGGCAAAGTCGAGGGGCTGCTCGCCGAGGCGAGCGCCGCCAGCACGCTGGATAGCCTGCTCGAGGCGGTCCCGCCGTACGCGCTCGCCGACATCGACGCCCAGCTGCAGCTCGCCGCGGACCCCGAGGCCCTCGGGTGGCTGCCCGGGCGCCAGGTCGCGTGCGGCCCGGTGTTCGCCGGCAGCGCGCACGTCGGCGGCGCCGACGCCGACTTCGTCACCGGCGGCGAACTGATCGACTGCAAAGCCACCGTGAAGCCGACCAACATCGGGATCCGCGAGCTCTACCAGCTGGCCGGCTACCTGCTGCTCGACTACGACGACCAGCACCGCATCCGCGTGCTGAGCCTCTACCTCGCCCGCCAGGGCGCGCTGATCGGCTGGAGCACGGACGAGTTCCTGGCCGCCCTCGGCGCCACCAAGACACTGCCCCAGCTCCGCCAGGCCCTCGCCGGCGAACTCGCCGCCAGCCGACCCCGCTGACCGCCGCCCCCGGCACAGGAAGGCCCACCATGCCCGAGACCACCGCCGAGACCACGCGGCGCACGACCGCGTTCCAGCTGATCCGCACGACCGCCACGGCCGAGGCCGTCCACCACCGGCGAGGCGGCGACGGCATGCCGCCAGCCAACTGGGAGATGTACCGGGCGCTGACCGCCGCACTGGAGACCTGGCACGCCACCGGGACCCTGGCGGAGGACTCCCTGCTGCTGACCGAGTGGCTCGCCACCGAGATGATCGCCTACGTCCTCCAGCACCAAGGAGACCAGGAACGCCTCGACCGCTGGCTGCGCGACGAGGGCGACCGGGTGTGCCAGGGCCAGAAGCACCCGCACCCGGCCGGGCCGACGGCCGTGGAGATCATGTCGGTCATCGCCGCGGACGCCACCGCCCGCCCGGACCAGCCCGCCGGGGCGGACCAACTGGCCCGGATCGCCGTGCCGTACCTGCGCTACCTGCGGGAAGGCAGCGAGGTCGAGGACGCCCGCGAGGTGGCGCTGACGTTCGCCCTGTGGGCAGGCGCACACCTGTCCGCCCTGATGGGCCACGACGCGGAGCGAATCGCCTCCTACACCGCCGAGCGGATCGGCTGACCGGCCATCACCTCGAGGCCGCCGGCGGCAGCGCCGCCCGCGCGCCGCGCACCCGTGCCGGCGAACGGTGCTGCTCGGCCCGGGCCTCGCGCTCGACGGTCACCGTCACCGTCTGCTCGCCCGGCTCGCGCAGCAGCAGCTCGACATACACCCGCATCCCCGGACCGCGCCGGTTGGGCACCGTCGACACGTCGCCGACCACCAGCTCCGGGGAGGCCCGCAGGGCCCGCAGCATCGCCTGGGCCGTCTCCTCGACGGCGCTCTCGTCGGAGCCCATCAGCCTGATCTGCGGCATCACGCACCCACCGCGACCGGTGCCGGGCGGCGCAGCTTCTTCGGCACGCACCACTGCGGCGGCTCGGCCAGCTCGTGCAGCACCCTCAGCGCCGCACCCGCATCCCCCAGCGCGCGGTGGCCGCCGCCCAACGGCGACCACCGGCCGCTGCCGTCCCAGTCGGCCAGCGCTTCCATCACGCAGTCCCAGGTGTCCGCCTTGCCCAGGTGCTGCGGGTCCAGGCCGAGCCTGCGGGTGTCGGACACGGTCACCGACCGGTCGTACTCGGCGTTGTAGGCGAGTACGGTCCGGCCCCGGGTGACCTCCAGCAGCCGCGGCAGCACCAGGTCCCAGGTCGGCGCCGACGCGACGTCAGCGTCCGAGATCCCGTGCACCTCGCGGGCGCCCTCGCTGATCGGCACGCCGGGATTCACCAAAGTGTCCAGCAGGACTTCGCCGGTGGCGCAGTCGACGACCGCGATCTCGCACACCGCCCCCCACAGGTCCACCGTCTCGGTGTCGCACAGGACGGCGCGGCCGGGCTGCAGCATCTGCCGCGCCCAGTGGACGATCCGCATCTCGTCGCCGAGCAGGCGGACCTTCTTGCTGAACGGCGCCAGCTGCGGGTCCTGGTCGAGGAGCTCGCGGACCTGGGCCGCCGCCGGCGTGCCGGTCTCGGTCGGGATCCAGTCGATCGTCCAGATGTCGCTGGCGTTGCGGAAGCGGGCCCAGGCCGTCACGCCGTGCTGCTCGGTCAGCACCTGGCCGACGAAGGCGTGGACCAGGTCGGCCCGGGTCGGCCCGCGCCGGCCCAGCACGGAGGGCCGCCCGGCCGGGGTGGCCCGCACCGCCGTCCAGTCGACGTCCTCGCGTGCCAGCAGCGCGTCCAGCTCCCAGGTGACGAACTTCGGCACCCGCACGGTCTTGCGGTAGCCCACCTGCAGCAGCGAGTGGGTGTACGGGGCGATCCAGCCCGCCTCGACGCAGCGGTCCAGGTCCAGCCGGCGAACCCCCAGGTACGCCACCGCCTGCTCCGGGCCCAGCAGCCGGCACGCCCGCGGGTCGGCCGGCGGTTCCGGCCTGCCCGCCACCTGCTCCACCACCGCCACCGCCCAGCGCTCGAACCGCCCCGCCGTCAGCCCCTTCTCCCGGGCCGCCGACTCGAACCCACTCTCCGGCAGCCCGCAGCGCTCGGCCGCCGAGGCGGTGCTCATGCTGGTCTCCACCCACAGGTGCCGCGCGGCCATGACCTCCTGCAGCACCGCGGTGTCGGTGAACGCGGCGACGTCGCGCGGGTCGTACAGCGGCCACCCGTCGTACTCGCCGACCGCCGTCAGCAGGCCCCGCTCGACCAGCTCCTCCACGTCACTGCCCTGCAGGCCCTCCACCCCCGTGGCCTCCTCCAGGAGTTCGGCCGTGCGCCGCGCGCCGTAGCCCGGATGGTCACCCAGCACCTCCCGGACCTGCCCCGCCCTCTCCTTCAACTCCGCCGCCTGCTCGTCCGACCACCGGCCACTGGCCAGCGCCGGGCGCGGCACCAGCCCGCGCTTCTGCCCCCGCTCGACCTGCCACTGCGCCAGCCCCACCTCGTTGCCGAGCTGGACCGGACCGAACCCCGCCTGCTTCTTCTTTGCCGCCATCTCGCACTCCCGTTCGGCGGGCGCGAAAGGCCCGCGAGAATCCCGCCGGACGATTCCCCGGCAAGCAATGTTCTAACACCGGAAACGGCCTGGCGCAAGCAACTCAAGAAACTACAGAAATCACCCGCCGAGCCGATTTGTGCGTGCGCGCGTATTCAAGGGAATTTAAACGATATCGTTTCATTTATTGGTCCTCCGCCTCGATCTCCGCAGGCTTCTTGGCCAACGGGCGCCAGAACAGGGCGAACGGCGCGGCCAGGGCCTGGCGCACGATGTGCGGCGGGGACATGAGGTTCGCGGCGAGCTCGTCGCGGCGCTCGCGCTCGTACCCGTCCAGGGGCCGGCCGATCAGGTCCTCCTCCTCCAGCAGTCGCAGCCAGTCCTGCGAGACCCGCCACGATGCGGTCCGCAGTCGCTCCACCAGGTCCACTGGCAGGCCGAACTGACACTCGGCCACCAGGCCCGTGGTGTCCGGGCCCGGCCAGCGGCCGGCAAGCCTCAGGCGGGCCTGCTCGGCCTTCGTCAGCGGCTCCCACTCACCCCCGCCTGCGGGGCCGGCGAGGTCCTCGCGCTCCAGGCGGCGCCGCACCGCGTCGGTCACCAGGACGTCCTGGGTAGGCCAGCGTTCGGGCCGCAGCCGCGCCGCCTCCATCCGGGCCTCGCGCCGGTCACGGCCCTGCTCGACCTCTTTCTCGATCCACGTTTTTTCGGCGGCGCGTGCTTTGCTGATGTGGTTTTCCAGGCCCTTTTTGATCGGTTTGGTGACCCACACGGTGATGCGCTTTTTCTCCATAGCACAAGTAAACCGCAGAAAGCCAGCCGCGGGCAAGCCGGGCGCGGCCTCGAAAATGAATCCCGGGAGGAAATGATAGAGCGAGGGAGAATTACCAGTTCAGCGCGTGCCGGTACGGCGGGCCCAGTAGCCCGGGCCGGGCCGCACCTCCCCGGTATCCGACGTCCCCGCCTGCTGGCGGTCCGGTACGACGCGGACCGGGCGCTGGTGAGGATCGGCTGGCGGGATCCGTTCGAGTAGCGGGCCGAGGACGGCGGTCAGGCCGCGCGCCGTCTCCAGCACCACCCCAGGTCCTCGTCCTCACGCGCGAGCAGCATGCGCGACTGCCCCACGCGGCCTGCAGGACGGAGGGACCATCGGCCCGCAGGTGGTTTGGGGTGACTGGTGACTGCCTCACGCGGCCGTCCGGGCGGCCCTCACGTTCGACAGCAGTTGCTCGACGCCGGCTACCGACCGGTGGTCGTGGAGTCGGTCGCTGATCTGGGCGACCTGGTCGATGCACCTGGTCGCGCCGATCAGCCGGGCTGTCCCCAGTGCGCTGGTCAGCACGGCAGCAGCTTCCTCGATCTCACCTTCGTGGACCAGGGCCTCGGCCCGGTAGGTCTGGAAGACCGCGTAGGTCTTGGAGCGGGGCTTGGTGAGCAGGGACAGGCCTCGGTCGATGCGCCGCATGCCCGGGATCTGCTCGCCGAGGTCGATGAGGCAGCGGCCGCCGTCGATCTCGACGTCCGCTTCGCTCATCCAGGATGCCCAGCTCGGAACCTCGCCCGCGCTGCTGCGGGCGAGTTCGGTCTCCGACTTGGCGAGGTGGTGGCGGGAGGCGGTGCCTTCGCCGAGGACGGCGTGGGCGCGGGCCTTGCGCAGGTGCATGAGGGAGCGCACGGTCGGGTGCATTGGGCGGGTGAGAGCCCCGTCGATCAGCCGGGCCGACTCCTGGGGGTTGTGGGTCCAGATCGCTTGGTAGGCGAAGTCGGCGACGACGCTGCTGACCATGTCGCGGTCGCCGGCGGCCTTGGCGTGGCCGAGGGACCGGCCCCACAGGGCGGTTGCCTGGTCCTGCTCGCCGATGTCGAAGCGGGTCCAGCCGCAGGTCTGCGCCAGCTGCGCGGCGAGCTGGTTGAGGCCCACCCCGGTGCGGGTGTCGTAGCGGGCGGTGTGCAGGAGTCCGGTGACGGTGGCGAGGCAGGAGTCGAGCATCGGCACCATGTGCTGGCGCTCGACGGTCGGCATCGTCGTCAGAGGCAGGACGGCGGCCTGCAGGCGCTGGACGGTCTCGGTGCCCACCAGCGGGGTTCGCTCGGCAGCCGAGGTCGGTTGGGCGGTGACGGCCGGCAGGGCGACGGCCATGCCGGCCGCCTTCACGAAGTCGCGTCGGTTGAGTGGCACGGTGGTCTCTTCCTGGTCGGGGCTGGGGAGCCAGGTGGGCCAGGGGCGCGTCTGCACCATAGCCTTGGGCACGTCGAAGGCGTCCGCCAGCAGAATCTGGGACTCGTCACTAGGGTGCTTTTTCCCCAACTCCCAGTCAGATACCAGCTGCCGGCTGCATCCTGACCTCAGCCGCCGTCGGACCGCCGCTTCTCTTACCCGTCCGGCCAGGTCGGCGCCGCTCCAGCCGAACATCTCACGGGCGGCCCGCAGGCGCACCCCTCCCGGATCAGCCATTCGACCATGACAGCACCCCACCAGGTGACATCACAACGGGTACGCCGTATGACAACAGAGTGACACGAAATGTCTTTTCGAACACCGGAGTTGGCGGCACTCTCGTTGTCAGCCGGCCACCGAGCCGGACACGGAACATCCCCCCTTCGGAGGCAGAGATGGACATCGTGATCACCACCGAGACCGAGATCGAGACCGGCTACGTGGCGCCGGCCCTGGAGGACCTGGGCGACGTCGCCGAGGTCACCCTCGGCAGCGGCGGCTTCAACAACCCCGACTCCACCATGTACTTCCAGGGCTGACCGCCCCCCCGGCGCTGAACAGCGCCGCCTTGGGTGAGCGCGCGCCCGGGACGCGGCCGGTCCTCACGGGCCGGCCCGTTCCGGGCGCGCGTCGCTACTTCCGGAACGCCTCTCCAGCAGGGAGCCCCGACATGAGGTACGTCGCAGGCACGGTCACCCCTACGTCCACGCCCACCGTCGGCCCGCGCCCGCGCGGCGGACACGAGATCCACAACGACGGCACCCTGCGCGCCTGGACCGTCGACCACGCCCCCAACGAACTGAGGCGCGCGGTGTCCCGGGACGGCACCGCGGAGGTGATCCTCGCCGGTGCATGCCTGCCCACCGCCGAGGAAGCCCGGAACGCTGCTGACGCCGCCGCGCGCGGCCGCTGGCACGAGGCCGGCCGACTGCCCGGCTCCTACCTGACCATCGTCCGGGCCAGTGGCACCGTGCGGATCATGGGAGACCGCGCCGCCGCCGTCCAGGTGCACTGGACCGCCACCGAGGCAGCAGTGACCTGGTCAACGTCCGCTGCCGCCCTCGCCGCTCTCACCGGTACCGCCCCGGACCTGGTCCGCCTGCTGGCCGAGGTCACCACCTGGGGCGCGGAGCCCGGCACTGACGGCTGGTTCGCGGGCGTTCACCGCGTCCCGCCGGGAGCCGCGCTGACCCTCACCCCCGACACCGCGCCCGCGATCGAACGGCTCCCCATCCCAGCCTCGCGCTCGTTCGCCGCCGCCGCCGAGGAGCTGCGCGACGAACTGCCGCTCGCGGTCGGCCGCCGCGCTCTGAGTGGCCGGCCGCTGTCGAGCGACCTGTCCGGCGGTGTCGATTCCAGCTCGATCACCTGCCTGACCGCCGCGCACACCGACCTCATCGCCATCACCTACGTGGATGCGGCGATGGCCGATCAGGACGACACCCAGTACGCAGCCGAGATCGCCGACGCCACCCCGGCCATCACCCGACACCTGGTGGACGGCCGACTCACCGGCAGCCGGCACTTCGACCGGCTCACCGACCCGACCGGGATTCCCGTCACCGACGCCCCCGCGCTCAGCGTCGCCATGCTCGGCATCATGCAGGCCCAGCTCGCCCCCGCCGTCGCCGCCGGCAGCACCGGGCACCTGACCGGGTGGGGCGGAGACAACGTCCTGGACGCGTTCGCCTCCCCCGCCGACCGCTACCGCGTCGGTGCCCGCGCGGCCGGGCTGCGCGACGCCCACCGGCTCGCGCGGGAGCGCCGCGGCGCCGCCCACCCCGTCCTGCGCGCCACCGCAGCTGCCGCACGCGGCTCCTACCCGAAGGCGCTGGCCCACCTCGCCGACTCCGTCTCGGCCGGCGCCGCACCACGCGGGCTTCCCGACGCCGCCGACGTGGCCCGCTGGTGCGGGCCGCTGTCCACCGCCGGCTGGCTCACCCCCACCGGCCGCACCGCGGTGGCCGACCTCATCGGTGCCCGCGCACAGACCGCCGACCCCGCCATCGGCCCCGGTGCGCTGCGCGAGCGCCTGGCCCTGGAGGCCACCGGCGCCGAGTTCGCCCACCTCGACACCCTGACCCGCGCCCTGTTCGACCTGCCGGTGCACGCCCCGTTCCTCGACACCCGGATCATCGACATCTGCCACGCCGTCCCCGCCTGGGAGCGGCGCCACCCGGGCGACTTCAAGCCCCTGGCCCGCGCCGCCCTCAGCGGCCTGGTCCACGCCCTGGTCCTGGCTCGCCGCACCAAAACCGCGTTCAACGGCATCTACGGCGGCGTGCGCGCCAACTCCCTCGCCCTGCGCGCTCTGCTCACCGGCTCGGCGCTGGCCGAGGCGGGCCTGATCGACACCACCGCCGTCCTGGCCTCCTTGGACCGGACGATCCACGGCTCTGCGGCCGACCTGGCGAGCCTGCACGCCCTGGTCGCCGCCGAGGTGTGGCTGATGAACCGCCACAGCGCCTTCGACGGCTGGTGGGAGCCGGCCCCGGTCCGGGAGAGCGCCCGGTGAGCCGGGCCCGGGTCCATGCCGCCCGAGGCCCCGCCGGTGCGGGCGTGCTCGACCTTGCGACCGGCCGGTGGACGGTCCTCGACCCCATCGGCGCCGACCTCCTCGACCTGCCGTCGGGCGCCGTCGAGCGGGCTGCCGCCATCGAGGAGTTCACCGCCCGGTGGGCTGCGACCGGCGCCGACCCCGACCGGGTCCGGGCCGACCTGGTGCGCGTCGCCGCCGACCTGGAGCGCCTTCTCGCCGGCCGCCCCGTCCACCGCACCGCGCCCAGCCCGTCCCCGCAGGTCTGCTTCGCCCCCACCGCCCGCCCCTCGATCCGCGGTTGGATCGCTGCCGGGATCGGCGTGGCCGGCGCTCTGCTGCTGCTGCGGCTGCTGCCGATCCGGCACGTTCACGCCGTTGGCCGCGCCGCGGCCCGGCTGCCCGGGCGCCCGGCCCGCATCCGTGATGCCGAAGCCGTCCTGGCCGCGGTGCGCGCCGTCGGGACGTGGTGGCCCGGCCGTGTCGCGTGCCTGGAGGAGTCTCTCGCGGTCCATCTGGGCTCGGCCTTCACCGGCCGGCCGGTCCGCTGGGTGCTGGGGGTCCGGTTCGCGCCGCGCGGCGCCCACGCCTGGGTCGTCGCCGAAGGGCACGTGATCGGTCAGGAGGAGACGGACCGGATCTGGCCGTACCTGCCCGTCCTCACCACCGGCTGATTCGAACTGGTGATGGACGAGGGGTATGGCCGTGTCCACCCGTACGGGTGAGGCGTTGCGGCAGGTGTGACAGACACACAACTCCGCACCCCAGCCGCACCGCACCCCCGCACTTCCCTCCGGGAGCGGATCGGCAACCGGCTCCGCCGCCGGCGCCCGGCACCCGATCCGCTCCCCGCCTGGACGCTGGGCAGCGAACGCCACGAGGACCACACCGACAGCCTGGCCACGATGGCCCGCACGCTGCCCCGCCTGGCCCGCATCGCCCTGGCCCTGGCCTGGCGGGCCGACCGCACCGCGCTGCTGCGCCTGCTCGGCCTCCAGTTCGCCACCGGTGTGCTGACCGCCGCCGCTCTCCACCTCACCCGTGCCGCGTTTGCGGTCCTGTTCGCGGCGGGCACCCCGCTGGAACAGCTCGACCGCGCCGGCTCCACCCTGCTGGCCCTGGCCGCCGTCGCCGCCGCCCGCTCCCTGGCCTCGGCCGGGGCCGTCACGACGACCGCCCGCCTCGGGCCGGCCATCGACAGCCGCGCCGAACTCGCCTACCTGGAGGCGGCCACCCGCGTCCCCCTCGCCGCCTATGACAATCCCGCCTGGTGCGATCACGGCGAAGCCGCCGACCGCGCCGCCAAGGACGCCCACACGGTCCTCGAATCCCTCGTCGCCGTCACCGGGGCCGCTCTCGGCATCACCGCCGCCGCCAGCGTGCTGACCACCCTCGACCCGCTGCTGCTGCCCCTGCTGCTGCTGGCGGTGCTGCCCCGGGCCTGGGCCGCCGCCCGCGCCGCCCAGGCCACCCACCGCGCCGATCGGCACGCCGTCGGTGACCGCCGGACCCGCCACATCCTCATGTACCTCGCCGCCGGACGCACCACCGCTCTGGACGTCCGCGCCGGCACCATGCGGACCTGGCTCCTCGACCAGTACCAGACCGTCAGCCGCCGCCTGGAGGACCACACCGCCCGGATCGGCGCCGACAACGCCCGCCGTCAACTCGCCGGCGACACCCTGGCCGGCGTCGCCACCCTCGGCGTCTACGGCGCTCTGCTGTGGCTCACCGTCCACGGCCGGATTCCCACCGCCGACGCCGCCACCGCCCTCATCGCCGTCCAGACCAGCCGCGCGCTCCTGAACGGCATGGCCACCGGGGTGACCACCACCTACCGCATGGGCCTGTACCTCGACGACTGGGCCACCTTCCTCGCCGACGCCAAGGCCCGTACGACCCTTCCGGCAGCGCCTGCTCCGGTTCCCGTGAGCCCCGCCAGCATCCGAGCCGACCGCGTCACCTTCGCGTACGAGGGCGCCGCCGCCCCCGTCCTCACCGACATCTCCCTCACCGTCCGACGTGGGGAGATCCTTGCCATCGTCGGGCACAACGGCGCCGGCAAGTCCACCCTGGCCAAACTCCTCGCCGGCCTCTACACCCCCACCAGCGGCACCGTCACGTGGGACACCACCGATCTCACCACCGTTGACCCCGACGAACTCTTCTCCCGCCTCGCGATGCTGCCCCAGGACATCGCCCGCTGGCAGGCCACCATCCGCGAGAACATCACCCTCGGCCAGGGCGACCAGCGCGACGAAGCCGTTCTCGCCGCCGCCCGGGCCGCAGGCGCCACTGAGGTCATCGACTCACTGCCCGACGGCCTCGACACCCACATCCGCCCTGCCCAGTCCGGCGGCCGGGACCTCTCCGGCGGCCAGTGGCAGCGGATCGCCGCAGCCCGCGCCTACGCCCGCAAGGACGCACCCTTGCTGATCTGCGACGAGCCGACCAGCGCCCTCGACCCCCGAGCCGAACAGGCCGCCTACGACCGCATCCGCGAACTCGCCGCCGGCCGAACCGTCATCCTCATCACGCACCGCCTCGGCTCCACCCAGAACGCCGACCGGATCATCGTCCTCGACCACGGCCGCATCCTCGAAGAGGGAACCCACAGCAGCCTCCTGGCCGCGGACGGGGAGTACGCCGCGATGTGGACCGCCCAGGCACGCGCCTACACCCCCGTCCCCGTCCCGTAACCGACCGGGCCCAGGGCAAGCGCGGGCGGCCCTCGGCCAGCCAGGCTGTAGGGGGCTGGCCCGGCTTTCCCCTGGGCTTGTCCGTCATGTCGCTGCCGCCTTCTCGTCGTCGCCGAGCACGCCGAGGGGCGGCCCCGACCATCCAAGCCGGGGCCGCCCTTAGCGCTGTCTCAGCCGGAGGCGAGCTTGATACGGGATCACCCGACCGGCTCAACGAACCAGCGGCCCCAGGGCAACGGGCAACCTGACGAACCGTGGACAAACCCCGCGAGCTACTTTGCGGCTGGGGTCAGAGATAGGACGCCGGGGCCAACG
>NZ_JBPQGP010000010.1:0-4338 GCF_051374625.1 Kitasatospora sp. HPM-01-4
TGTCGGCGTACACGTGAACGTCCCCAGCCACGTACGGATGAACGTGGCCGCTTCTTGATGCGTCGTGGGCTGTTGCCCGACACTCTGCTCGTCTTGTCGGCGAGGAGGGGGCGGAGGGCGGCTGACGGTGGTTCTGGATCCGCATCGCTGGTTGGAACTGAGGCGTTTCCGTGGCCTGTTCGATTCCGGGTCGATGAGTCTGTCGGAGATCGCCAGGGAGACGGGGCTGGACCGGAAGACGGTCCGTAAGTACCTCTCGGCCCCGGGCCCGGCCACCCCACCACGCCGGTCGTCGAACGGACGCTCGCGGGCAAGGGTCATCGACGAGTTCGCGCCGCTGGTCGACTCGATGCTCCGGGCGGAGGTCCTGATGAAGGCCGCCGTGATCCACGAGCGCCTGGCCACCGAGTACGGGTTCACCGGGAACTACCAGCGCGTCAAGCTCTACCTCCAGGAGGCCCGCCCGCGGATCGCCGAAGAACTCGGCATCACACCGAAGGAGCTGGCGGGGATGCACCGCCGGTTCGAGGTGATCCCGGGCGCCCAGGCCCAAGTGGACTGGGGGGACGAGGGCAAGATCCTCGCCCACATGGGCATCGACAAGGTCTACTCCTTCCACATGACGCTGTCGTACTCGCGCGACCCGTTCTGCTGCTTCACCACCAGCCAGGACCTGCAGACGTTCTTCGACTGCCACCGCAGGGCGTTCGCGCACTTCGGCGGGGCACCGATGACGATCGTCTACGACCGCACCAAGACCGTCGTCCGCCGCCACGTCGCCCCGGGCGAGGCGGTCCCGCTGCACCCGGAGGCGGTCGGCTTCGCCGGCCACTACGACTTCGACCCCGACGTCCTGGCCGCCTACCGCCCCACCGGCAAAGGCCGGGTCGAACGCCAGGTCCTGATCGTCCGCGACCACGTCCTGTCCGGCCGGGCCTTCTCCTCCATCGAGGAGATGGACTCCGCGTTCGCCGCCTGGGTGCCCATCCGGCGCGCTCAGATCCACAAGACACACCGCGAAGTCATCGGCGAGCGGGCGGCCCGCGACCACGCGGCCCTCAAACCGCTGCCACCCACCCCGTATCTGGTGGCCGAGCGGCACCTGCGGCCCGTCGGCAAGGACTGCCTGGTCGCCTTCGGCGGCAACCTCTACTCGGTGCCGGCCCGCAAGGTGCGACCGCGCCAGCTGGTCGAGATCCGGGCCACGAAGTCGCAAATCATGCTGCACTCCACCGTCCCCGGCACCGACGGCGAGACACTGCTGGCCATGCACGCCAGGGCGGTCGGCCGGGGTGCCCGCGTCGTCCAGGAGACGCACTGGGACGGCCTGCCCACCGGCAAGGGACGCCGGACCACCACGGGTGATGTCCCCTCCCAGCCCCGCCACGAGCGGCCTCTCGGCCGGGAAGCCGGACCCCTGCAATCCCTGCTGAACCGGGCCGCGATCACCCGCATCGAAGTCGGCCGCCGTCCGCTGTCGGTCTACGACGAGCTGACCGGTACCCGCCCCTTCACCACCAACCGACCGACGAAGGAACCCTCTTGAGCCAGCTGACCGGCAACCGCATCCGGACCACGGCCGCCAAGCTCGGCCTGCCCCACCTGGCGGAGACCATCAACGAGTTCACCCGGCGGGCGGACGAGGCGAAGATGGGCTACCTCGACTTCCTCGACCTGGTCCTGTCCGAGGAACTCGCCGTCCGCGACGACCGGCGCTTCCGCCAGGGCCTGCGGCTGTCGAAGCTGCCCCACCACAAGACAATCGACGAGTACGACTTCTCCTTCCAGCCCGACCTCGACCCGCGCAAGGTCAAGGACCTCGCCACCCTCTCTTTCGTCGAGGCCAAGGCCAACGCCGCCCTCCTCGGGCCGCCCGGGGTGGGAAAGACACACATCGCCGTCGGGCTCGCGGTCGCGGCCTGCCGAGCTGGTTACTCCATCTACTTCACCAGCCTCGACGACATGGTCCGCAACCTCAAGGCCGCCGAGACAGCCGGTCGCCTGGCCAACAAACTCGGCACCTACCTGCGGCCCGGCGTCCTGGTGGTCGATGAGGTCGGCTACCAGCCCCTGGAGCGAGCCGAGGCGAACCTGGTCTTCCAGGTGATCTCCAAGCGCTACGAGAAGGGCTCGATCATCCTGACCTCGAACAAGACCTTCAGCGAGTGGGGACAAGTCTTCGGCGACGAGGTCCTCGCCACCGCCATCCTCGACCGGCTCCTCCACCACTGCGACGTGATCTCCATCAACGGCCCCAGTTACCGCCTGAAGAACCGCCTCAAGGCCATCGAGCGAGACGCGGAAGTGGCCTGACATCCAGCCTCGTTGGACGTCGACTGTCCGCCGAGCTTGACCGGTGTCAGTGTGCGTGGAGTAGAAGCCTCGGCCGTACTCTTCGCGGTTCAGCTGGAAGTCGTCCGGTCGATCACGGCGGAGCTCCTCGTAGCGCGCGACGAAGGCGTCCAACGCCTCGTGCAACGTGCAGTCCGACACCTCCCGGATTGCCTTGATCGCGAAGACGATCCGGTGATCCAGGATGTCGCGGTCTACGCTCTCCGGCAGCTGTCCCATGGGGTCGACAGCGTAGCGGAGGCCCCGCGTGCACTGGGCCTGAGCGGTTGGGACCTCCTGGCAAGCAGCCAAGATCTGGCGCCAGAGACCGCCTGATAGCTGGGGACGTTTAGGCGTACGCAGTTGGGGAGTCAAGGCCGTACGCCGACAGGTGTCGGCAAAGGAGACGACCAGCGCGTCGCCGCGTTCGCCGGCCTGCTCCTGCCGGTCAGGATCCATCTGTGCCGGCCACGCGACCCGGAGGGAGGGGGCCTGGTCGAGCGCGCCAACGGCTACCTGGAGACCAGCTTCCTGCCCGGCCGCACCTTCACCGGCCTGGACGACTTCAACCGCCAGCTGACCGCCTGGCTGCAGATCGCCAACCGCGCCAGCACCGTTCCATCGACGCCCGGCCGGTGGACCGCTGGGAGGCGGACCGGGCCGCGATGCTCACCATCCCGCCCGTCTCCCCACCGCATTGGTGGCGCTTCCACACCCGCATCGGCCGCGACCACTACATCCGCGTGGACACCAACGACTACTCCGTCCACCCCCGCGCTATCGGCAAGACGGTGATGGTCCGTGCCGACAACGAGCAGGTCACCGTCATCGCCGGCAACGACATCGTGGCCCGCCACACCCGCTGCTGGGCCAAACACCAGTCGATCACCGACCCCGAGCACGCCGCGGCGGCCCAGACCCTGCGCGGTGAGGTCATCTACCAGCAGGCAGCCCGAGCGCAAGCCGCCCGCGCCGCCACCCTTCTGGGCACCGACGGCCTCGGCATCGACGTCGAGCAACGCGAACTGGCCACCTACGACCGCATGTTCACCCTCATCGAGGGCGGAGCCGGAAAGGAGGACACCTGATGCCCCGCACCACCACCGCCGCCACGACCGACGCGACAGCCCCCGGGGCCCGACGGCCAGGCGGCCCGAACCGGTCGGCAGACCTCCGCCGACCTGGCCTTCTATGCCCGTGTGATGAAGGCGCCCGCGCTGCTGGACGCCGCCGAGCGCCTGGCCGAACGCGCTCAGGCCGAGTCCTGGACCCACCTGGAGTTCCTGGTCGCCTGCCTGCAGCGCGAGGTGGCCGCCCGAGACTCCCACGGCGGCGAGGGCCGCATCCGCGCCGCCCGCTTCCCCGCGATCAAGACCATCGAGGAACTCGACCGCACCCATCTGCGCGGCCTGACGCGCCAACAACTCGCCCACCTGGCAACATTGGACTTCATAGCGGCCAAGGAGAACGCCGTCTTCCTCGGCCCGCCGGGCACCGGCAAGACCCACCTGGCCACCGGGCTCGCCATCCGGGCCTGCCAGGCAGGCCACCGGGTCGCGTTCGCCACCGCCGCCCAGTGGGTCGACCGCCTGGCCGCCGCCCACCAGGCCGGACGACTCCAGGACGAACTCGTCAAACTGGCCCGCTACCCGCTGATCGTGATCGATGAGGTCGGCTACATCCCGTTCGAGGCCGAGGCCGCGAACCTGTTCTTCCAGCTGATCTCGAACCGCTACGAGAGGGCCAGCGTGATCGTCACCTCGAACAAGCCGTTCGGACGTTGGGGAGAGGTCTTCGGCGACGAGACCGTCGCCGCCGCCATGATCGACCGGCTCGTCCACCACGCCGAGGTCCACTCCCTCAAAGGCGAGTCCTACCGCATGCGGGGCCGCGAACTCGGCCGCGTTCGCACCACCGACAACGACTGAACAAGAAGACCACCGACGACGCAAAAGGGCATAAAAGGGTCAGAACGAACGGCTCCAAGTGGGTCACGGTTCAGCCGCC
>NZ_JBPQGP010000011.1:0-90127 GCF_051374625.1 Kitasatospora sp. HPM-01-4
GGGTGGTCAGGTGGTGGGGTCACTCGTTGGGGTGGTACAGGGACGGGCTTCGCTCGTTCTGTGCATCAAAGACAGCAGCCAGATAGGCTCTGGGCTGGTGGTAGGGCCCCGGGGGATTCTCGGCGGTTGCGTCGTCGTACGGTTCGGCCGCTCCGTATCGGCCCCGATAATTTCTCTCGAATTCGAGAGTGAAGCACGTGGAGGCAGACGTGGCAGGCAGCGAAGCTGACCAAACTGATTTCGCGCGGCGGCTGGTGCAGCGACGGGCTCAGGGGAAGTCGCCCGAGCAGATCGAGGCCGGCCGGTGGGAGGCGCAGGTCTGGGAGCGGGAGGCCGGCCGCATGGAGGACTCGGGGCTTCGCCCCATGTGGGAGGCAGCCGAGTGGGAGCGGATCGCCGCTCTCGTTGGCGCCGAGGGGTGGGCGGTCTACGACGTGGCGCTCGACGGGCAGGCCCAGGCCTGGATCACGGAACGCGAGGTCCTGCTTGCGGCAGAGCGGAAGTGGGCGGAGCGGGTCCGCCGGGAGCAGCAGGAGGCAGCGGAGCGGGTGCTGTGTCTGTCTCTGGCGGGGCCGGTGGGGCGGCGCCTGGAGGCGCTGGCGCGGGAGCTGGGTGTGATGCCGGAGCGGCTGGTGGCGGTACTGGTGGAGCACGTCCAGGGCGGCGGCGAGGGCCTAGTCCACGTGCCCGCGGTGGCGGTGGCCGCCGAGGAAAACCCCTGGCTGTGACAGCCGGGAAGGAACCGGCGCGTTTCCTCGCTGAATATCGGAGTCGATAGGAAACGGCTTGCGTCTGGCTCTGCCTGTGTCACACGAATTTCAGGAAAGGGAAACACGAATCATGGCGAAGAAGCTGCGCCTGAACCAGGAAGAGGCGTGCGATGCGTCGGTACGACTCCTGACGCCTCCGGCGTCGGGCCTGCTGCCGCCGGAGGGGCTGCGATGCCAGATCCGGGCGGCGACGGGCTCGGGGAAGTCGCTGACGGCCGTGCACGTCGCCGAGCGGCTCCGTTCGGAGCGGACGCTGGTGCTGGTGCCCTCGCTGCCGCTGCTGGAGCAGACGGTGGAGGTCTGGAAGCGGGAGGGCCACGGTGGCCGGATGGTGGGGCTCTGCTCGCTCAAGGGCAGCGAGCAGCCGGGGATCGCGTGCACCACGGACCCGGCGGAGCTGATCCGCTGGACGGCAGGCCCGGGGCGGGTGACTGTGTTCGCCACGTACGCCAGCCTGGGCCTGGGGCACCTGGAGAAGGCGCACCAGGCAGGTCTGGAGCCGTTCTCGCTCGCGGTCGTGGACGAGGCACACCGCGTCAGTGGCCAGGCTGGGAAGCCGTGGGCTGCGATCCTCGACAACACCCGGATCCCCTGCGACCGCAGGCTGTTCATGACGGCCACCCCAAGGCTGTGGGCCGTCAAGGAGCGGGACCGGGAGCGGGCAGCGGCGGCCGGCATCGAGTCGGCCGAGCTGATCGCCAGCATGGACGACGAGAGCCTGTCCGCCTTCGGCCCCATCGCCCATGACTATCCCCTCGGCCAGGCAGTCTCGGACGGCGTGATCGCCCCCTACCGGATCGTCTGCGTCGACGTGGCCGACCCCGTCCTCCAGGGCCTGGAACAGCGCGGTGCGAACGAGATGTCGGTGGAGTACCGGGGCGCCCGCCTGGCGGCCCTGCAGACAGCTCTGCTGACCGCCGCCGCCGAGTGGGACCTGGGCCGGGTGCTGTCCTTCCATCACATGGTGGCCGAGGCACGGGCGCTCAGCACCGGCCTGCACGACGTGGCCAAGGTGCTGAACGAGCAGGACCCCGCGCTGCACCCGTCCCCGGAGCTGATCGGCACGAACTGGCTGGAGTCCGAGCACACCGTCGCCGAGCGGCGCAAGACACTCGGCGACTTCTCCTCGCTGCTCGCCGACGACGGGCTACGGCTGCTGCGGTACATCCTCTCCTCGGTCAAGGTCTTGAGTGAGGGCGTCGATACCTTCGACTGCGACAGCGTGTTCTTCGCCGACGTGCGCGGGTCGATGGTGGACCTGGTGCAGGCGGTGGGCCGGGCGCTTCGGATGCGCCCGGGAAGTGGGAAGGTCGCCACGATCGTGGTGCCGGTCATCCTCGGTGCCGGGGAGAGCGGGGACCAGCTGCTCTCCTCCCGGGCGTTCGACGGGTTGGCCAAGCTGCTGATGGCGCTGCGCTCGCACGACGCGGCCGCCGTCGAGCGCCTGGCCCTCCCCCAGTCCGAGACCCGGCCCCCCCGGGAGCAGCGGCACGCCGGCGACCCGGAGGAGCGGCGCTCCGGCCAGGCCGGGGAGCAGCTGCTGCAGTTCTCCACCCAGCGCGATCCGGCCGTCATCGCCGCGTTTGTCCGCACCCGGGTGCTGGAGCCCGAGCGGGCCGAGTTCCGGCGGGGTCTGGAGGAGCTGCTCGCCTACAAGGCCGCCTTCGGGGATGTGAAGGTGCCGTACGCCTACCGGGCGCCGTCCGGGCACCGGCTCGGGGTGTGGGTGGCCGACCAGCGCCGTTACAAGGCCGCCGACATCCTGGACCCGGAGCGCGTCAAGGAGCTGGACGCGCTGGGCATGATCTGGTCCGCGTTCGACACCGCATTCACCGACAACCTGACCGCGGTGGCCGGGTACGCGGCCGAACACGGGCACGCCTGCCCACCGAACGAGGCCGTGTGGGGCGGGCGGCCGGTCGGGGTCATCATGAAGAACCTGCGCACGGCGCAGCGGCGCACCGAGGCCCTGGAGCGCCGGGCGGAGGCCGGCGAGCAGGGGCTGGACTGGGCTGGGGCGCTGACTGCCGAGCGGAAGGCGGCGTTGGATGCGATCGACCCGGCGTGGTGCCCCACCTGGTCCGTGGAGTGGCAGCGGTGCTTCGCCCTGGCCTGGCGGCACACCCGGGACGGCGGAACGGTGGCCGGGGCCGTTCCGGGCAGCGTCGTCGTCCAAGGCGAAGACCTCACCGGATGGGCCCGCGCCCAGCAGGCCGGCTGGGACAAGCTCAGCCCCGCCCAGCAGTGGGCGCTGGAGCACGTCCTCGGAATCGGGCCGCTGCCCGCCGAGCAGAAGCCGGCCGGGAAGGTGAGCCACGCGGAGAAGGAGCAGCGCAACCTCGCCGCCGCCGCCCAGTACTACCAACGGACCGGCAACCTCGATGTCCCCAGGGGGCACCGCGAAACCCTGGTCCTGGGCAATCCCAGCCGCCCTGACGGGATCGTCGAAATCTCGCTTGGCCTGTTCATCGCCAACAGCAGAAGCCGCAAAGCCACCATCCCCGCGGAACGCAGGCAACGACTCACCGAACTCGGCATGCGGTGGCAGTAGGCCGGCACTGGGGCGGCGGGCCGGGGACCGGGCTGGCGCGCCGAGCTGTCGCGCCCGGACCAGAGACGGGGGAAAGCACCCATCTGCGCAGCTCACAGCACACGACAGCACCCCACGCGACAGCAAACGCGCAGGGGGGGCGCGACAGCCTCCGGCGAGCAGCCGCCGAACGGCTCGACCGGCTCGCCGTGGTCCGGATCGACGGGGCGCTGACCCCGTCGGGCCCGAGGCCCGGCGAGAAGCGCTCCAGGCCGCCGCTGCCTGCCTGCGCCCACCGCGTCCGAAACGGCGGCAGCCGGGCCCGGCGGGGCGGCCAGGCAGCCTTCCGGGCCGCCCGCGCGCCGCGCCCGCCCCACCCCCACCGCGAGCGGCCGGCACCAGCCGGACGCGAGAGAAGAAAAGGCCCGCCGCAGGCGCAGCGAACCCTCACCGCCACCGCCCCACCCAACCACCACCCACAAAGCCAAGGACAGGAAGGGGAAAAAGAGGGTTGTCGAAGTAGTGAGTTTCGCCTTGACGGCCACTCACCACGACCCCTGACCTGGGATTATGACCGGAATCCGGGAGCTGCGGGCGGGAGGGGCGCCGACCGGTTGGTGCACCGGTTCTCACCACCGGTTGACGCACCGGTTAGTACACCCGTTGTCGGATCGTGACCGATACGGCCGGTCTTGGGGAGAAGAGTGGTGAGAACCGCGGGCTTCCATACGGTGCTCGCCGCCACCGGAGCGGCGAGCATCCGATCGTGAGGAGCCTCGTGATGGCGACGCCGCCCGAGATCGACCACCAGGTCGTGGCCGCGCTGTACCAGTTCCGGATGACCACCGCCGAGCAGCTGCGCGTCCTGCACACCCCCGACAGCAAGCCGGAGCTGATGCGCCGACGGCTGCGCCCGCTGAAGGACGAGGGCCTGGTCGAGGAGGTCGTCCTCCCGCAGGCCGGGCGGCTGCGGGCCTGGTACCTGACCGAGCGGGGCGCGCGGATCGCCTCCCGCTTCCCGGAGCTGGAGGGCGTGGCCTGTCCGCCGCTACCCTGGTCGACACCGGTGAGCGCGCCGCCCGGCAGCGGATCCGCGACCTTCAGGCCCTCGCCGACGGCCACCCGCTCGTCGCCCGGATGCTGATGACCGTGAAGGCCGGCGTGGCCCGCCTGGACGACCTGGAGCAGCACGGCACCAGCGCGTCGGTCTGGCACACCCTCACCGACCACACGCGGCCCCTGTGCGGGGCCTGGCAGCGGTAGGGCGCAGCGGGATGGTCCGGGCCAGGGCGGCATCAAGGTGCCCCGGCCTGACTATCAAGGAATCCGGGAGGACCATCAAGGTGCCGAGGCGGGCGGCATCAAGGTGTCCTGCCCCTCCATCGAGGTGTCCGCGGGGCACCAAGGTTTCCGGGCGCCGGTCACCAAGGAATCCGGGAAGGTCATCAAGGAATCCACCAAGGTTGGTGGCCTCACCTTGGTGGCGGCCGTTACGTGATCGTTGCGGCCGAGGGGGCTGTTCGCCAAGGGATCCGCCAAGGTGTGCGGGGTTCAGTTCGGCGACCGCGTGGGGCATCGGGCTCCGCGTCGAGCCGAGAGGGGTGCCCCTGCGATGACGACGGGCAGGAAGCGGGCGAGGACCGGGGCGGAGCCGGACAGCGAGACGCGGGAGGTGGAGATCACCTGGGCCGTCATGGCCGCGCTGTTCCAGTTCCGGATCGCCACCGCCGAGCAGCTGCGCCGGCTGGCCGCCCCGGACGCCGGGATCGAGAAGATGCGCTCGCGCCTGCGTCGGCTGCGGGTGGAGGGCCTGGCCCAGGAGCTGGTGCTGCCGCAGTCCGGGCGGGCGAAGGGCTGGTTCCTGACCGAGCACGGCACGAGGATCGCCGGCGCCTTCCCCGAGCTGGCGGACATCCCCGCCCCGCGGCTGCCCGGCGACGAGAGGGCGTTCAAGTACACGCTGTGGCACCAGCTGGACGTCGTCCGAACCCACCTGGCGTTCCTCGCCGACGCCCGCAAGCGGGGCGACTTCTACGGGCCGTTCGACTTCATCCCCGAGATCACCCACCGCTTCGCCGAAGGCCGCGAGGGCACAGTGCGCCCGGACGGCCTGATCTACTACGGCGTGACCGAGCCGGACGGCACCGCGCGGCTGAGGGCCTTCGTCGAGGTCGACCGCGGCACCATGAGCGCCGAACGCCTGGCGTCGAAGCTGAACACCTACGCCCGCTACTGGTCCACCGCTCCCCTGCCAGCCGGGGTGAGGCCCGGCACCACCGAGGCGCAGGGCGGCGGGGTGCCGATCTGGGAACGCCGCTACACGCGGTTCCCGCGCCTGCTGTTCGTCCTCACCGGCACCGGCGAGACCGGCTTCTTCAACCGGGTCAACCAGCTCCAGCTCCACGCCCACGACCGGCACATCGCCAAAATGCTCGCCACCGTTCCGGCCGGCGCCGCCCGACTGGAGGACCTGGAGACCGAAGGCTACGACGGCCAGGTCTGGTGGCCGCTGAACGACCCCGACACCGAGGCCATGCCCTGGTGGAAACTGACCGGCACCAGGCCCTGACCCAGACCGAGAGCCGTACCTTGATGCCCGGCCCAGGCTCCGGGGCGGGCATCAAGGTTGACGGAGGCGAGCATCAGGACGGGGCGCAGCGGTCAGGTTTCCGGGCCGGGTGGGATGCCGACGTCGTAGCGGTCGAAGAGTTCCGCGAAGAACCGCTCCAGGAGCGGGCGGGACGGGTCAGCCCGTGACAATCCCGGCACGCTGGCGGAGCGCGTCCAGGAGCGCGCTCCGCTGGCCGGTCAGCTTCCCATCGGCGCGGGCCGCCACCTGCTTGCGCAGCCACGTACCGGGCCGGAACGCCGAGTCGTCGCCGAGGCCGGTACGGTTCACCGGACCGGTCAGAGTTCCACCAGCGGCGTGCCCCCGCTATCCCAGGAGAAGACGGAGGCCCGGCTGCGGGTGGGCGCGTCACGCCGCCGACGCGGCAGAGGATCTTCTCCCAGTCCGTCACGCCTTTGCGGTAGCGCTTCTGGCGGCAGGCCGTCGAGCAGGTTCTGGGGCGACTGCCGAAGCTGGAAGCCGGGCGGATCGGGGGTGCCGTACTCGGCGCACTCGATCGTCTCCAGGATCTGCCGGAGCTGGATCGGGTCGCGTCCGGTGACGGCGGCGATCCGGTCCCAGGCCGGCGCCCTGCGGTGAAGCGGGGTTCGGTCAGGCATTTCCGCAGGTAGACGCCCTTCACGCCCTCAGTCGGGCAGAGCGGGTGCAGGCCGGGGTGCGGTCGGCGGTGGCCCACCGATCTGGTGGGCCACCGCCTCGTCTCCCTAACGACCGGTGCGGATAGCGGTCGGTCAGAACGACGTGTCCCTGCCGCTCCCAAGCCGGAACCTCAGCAGGTCAGTCCCAGGGATTGACCCCCAGCTCCCAAGCGGCTTCCTCGTCCTTGTCATGCAGGAAGCGCGGTCGGGAAATGTCCCGAAGAGAATCGTCGCTGATCGGCCACTCCTCGAACTCGTCACGGAGCAGCCTGAGCAGGAACTCGGCCATCCCACCGGGATACACCGACCAGGCGAGCGTGCTGCGCGAGTACACGGCGACCGGCCACTGATCCGCAGCCGGATCTGTGGCGATCCAGCAAAGCGTGTCGGCCGCAGCCGTCTCCCCCCAGATGAGCAGGTCCTCCAGGCGGTGACGTCCCGTCTGGGAAGGGTCGCTCCACCTGTTCACTGTGTCATCGGCGAGCGCCTCTGTGGAGAGCGGCGACACCTTGTTCTCGTACAACTCTTCATGAGTGCTGGCGGGAATACGGATGCCCACTACCTCTTCGATCGAGCCACTGCCGAACGCCGTCACAAAGGCCTGATAGTCGGCTGGGAAGGACCTGCCGTACACCGCTTTGACCGCATTCCAATCGAGGCTGTCTCCGTAGGTCGGTCCGATGCACGTCAGAAACTTCCTGATGTCATCCATGACATTTCGCACGTGGGGCTGCTTGACGTTCACTCTATGGCTCCCATTCTGTCGGCGCGTCTTTACCCATGTTGCGCCATCCCCCGCCTTTAAGGCTGTACATGTCATTGGGTACGTAGTCATCGAAGAGAGTCACAGTACCCACGCCCGGGGTGTACTCGGTGGCCTGCATGTGGAAATCAGTCGGGACTACCCTGCTTCCGTCATAGTCCGGAGTCACCCGGTAGTGAACGACCACGTTGTCGTTTTTCAGAGCATCTCGGACGTCCTTCTCGTAGCCGGCCATATTCTTGGTGTGGTGCTCTGGTCCCCTCAAATCCATACGAGTGGAATTCGCCGTACGGGAGCACGTAGCGAGATTCTCGTAGATTGTCCCTTCGCCGCCGAGCGAACTGGCCAGCAGGTGACAGGCGTTGCGCCACAGCCTGGCTGGCCCGTTTCCGAGCTCATACGCGTAGCCCGCCGCCCACGCATAAGCGGGCGGTGTCACCGCATTGCTGCCGGAAACCTTGGTACCGGTGCCCTTGTTGGCCTCGATGAACGCCTTGGTTAGACATGCCTCCACACCGGTGGCACGGCTGCCGTTGGCGACGTCGACCGGCGAGTATTGGCGCCATCCGCCACCGAAGGCGCTGCGGCAGTCACCTTCATCGTCCTGTGTACCACCGCCCACCGGTCGGCCAGGGTCCGGGCCAGTGAGAGGAAGGCCCTGGACCGTGAAGGCCGTTCCGGGGGTCACGGTCGCGGTCCCAGCCTGAGTCTGGCCGTTTTCGGGCCCTGAGTTGGCTCCCGGGGTGACGGAGCCGCCGTCGCTTCGCGCGTCGGTCGTGCCGGGCTTGACGGTGGTCTGGTTGACCCGGCGCGGCGGTGGTGGCGGTTCTACGGGGCGTTGCGTGTCGCAGCTACTGTGGCTACTAGCGAGGGCTGCTAGTCCAACGCCCAGTTCGGGCAAGCTCAGTCCGCCCAGCCAGCCACCAAAGGCATATCCCGCTCCGAAGGCGAGCCCTCCCATGTCGGCGTAAGCGTCATACTGACTGCTCAACGACCACGGTGAGGTGTATGGGTCGTACGTCGAGAGCCGAAGTCGTTCGCTGGCCAGGTAGGACTGGACGTTGTAGCGGTTGGGGTTCAGCCAGGCTCGAGCAGCCCGAGCGTAGTCGTCCGCCTTCCAGGAAGGCGTACTTGTGTGCACGGGTGTCGGGGAGTCGTCGTAGCCCGAGTCGTCATCGTCGTCGTTGCTGCCGCCACCACTGCCGCGGAAGTGGACGGGCGGCACGGTCCAGCAGCTGCTGTGTCCGCTGGGGTCGGCGTAGCTGAGCGGGTCATCGCTGGCGTAGGCGTAGCGGTTGGCTGTTACGGAGCTGTCGGGGGCGAGGTTCGCGGTGTCGCGGCTGGTGAAGTTTGCGGTCCCGGGGTTGTACCAGCGGCTGGCGGTGCTGACCTGGCCGGTGGTGCTGTCAGTCCAACCGCCTTGGTAGCCGAGGTTGTGGGTGGTGCCGGTGGTGGCGGTGGGCTTGCCCCAGGGGTCGTAGGCGGTGGAGCTGTTGGGGGCGGTGCTGGTGGGGGTGAAGGTGGCGATGAGATCGCCGTGGAGGTCGGTGTAGGCGAGGTTTCCTGTGGTGCCGTTGCCAATGGCGGTGAGGTTGCCGCCGGGGTCTCGGGTGTATTTCTCGGTGCCGTCGGAGGTGAGGGAGTTGGTGGTGGCGTCGTAGGTGAAGGTGTGGCCGGGGGCTTGGTTGAGGCGGCCGAGGGCGTCGTAGGTGTAGGTCTGGCCGGCTTGGCTGGTGAGTTCGTCGTAGGCGTTGTAGGTGGCGTTGGTGGTGGTGCTGCCGGTGGTGCTGGCGGACTGGGTGCCGCGGGCGGTGTAGGTGTAGGTGGTGCCGGTGCTTTGGCTGGTGATCTGGTTGCGCTGGTTGTAGGTGGCGGTGGTGTTGCCGTTGGTGGTGAGGTTGCCGTTGGGGTCGTAGCCGTAGGCGGTGGTGGCGGTGCCGTTGTTCCAGGTGGAGAGGCGGCCGGTCTGGTCGTAGGTGTAGGTGTGGGTGGCGGATCCGGCGAGGCCGTTGGTGGTCTTGGTCTTCAGGCGGCCTGACGGGTAGTAGGTGTAGGCGAGGGAGGAGACCGTGGCGCCTGTGGTGGTGGTGAGTGCGTCGTTGGTGACGTTGTCCAGGTCGTCGTAGGTGAGGGTGCGGGTGTCGCCGTTGCCGTACTGGACGGTGCTGACCTGGCCTCGGGGGGTGAAGCCGTAGGTGAGGGTGCTGCCGGTCTGAGGGTCGGTGAGGAGTTTGAGCTGTCCGGCGGGATCGTAGGTGAACGTGGTGGTTCCGGCTTCGTTGGTCTGGGTGGCCAGTTGGCCATCCGGGTTGTAGCCGTAGGTCGCGTTGCCGGCTTGGCCGTTGGCGCTGATGATCTGGTTGCGATCGTCGTAGGTGTAGGTCTGGGCGCCGGTCGGGGTGGAGAGGCTGGTGAGGTTTCCGGCGAGGTCGTAGCCGAAGGTGCGGCTTGGGGTTGGGGCTTCTCCGCCGGTCCCGGTTTGTTGGGTGAGGCGTCCGCCTTCGTCATAGGTGGTGCTGATGGTGACGCCGCCGGGCTCGGCCATGGTGACGGGCGTGCCGAGGATGTTGTAGCTGGTGATGAAGACTCGGTCGGCCAGGTTCGGGTAGGCGGGGGTGGCTGGTTCGATGGTGGATTCGGGCAGACCCAGGCTGTTGAAGGTGTAGTAGGTGGTGTTGGTGTTGCCGTCGGTGTAGGCGGTGCGGTGTCCGGCCGGGTCGTAGGCGAAGGCCGTCGTGATGGTCTTGCCGGTGGCCACGGGTTCGGTGTGGGTGAGCGGTCGGCCGAGTGCGTCGTAGGTCGTGGTGGTGGTGTTGCCGTCGGCGTCGGTGGCGGTGATCGGGTTACCAGCGACGTCGTAGGTGGTGCTGGTGCTGGCCAGGGTGGTGCCGGTGCTCGACAGCTTGGTGGTGCCTGTCACGTGGCCGGCGGCGTCGTAGGTGATGGTGTTGGAGGGGCCGGTGTCCCCCGGCTTGTTGCCAGGGAGGGCAGTTCGGATTGGCTGCCCGGCGAGGTTGTAAGTGGTGGTGGTGGTGAAGGTCAGCGGGTTGGTGACACTGGTCTGCTCGCCTGCGGCGTTGTAGGTCACCTTGTTGACGGCGCCGGTGGGGCTGGTGGAGCTGATCTTGTTGCCTGCGTCGTCGTAGGCGTAGTTGGTGGTGAAGACGTCCGTGTTCTGTGCGGGGTGGCGGACCAGCTGGGAGAGGGTGGCGGGGCGTCCGAGATCGTCGTAGGTCGACTGGGTCTGCGCGCCTGTGGGGCTGATGACGGACAGCAGTTCACCGTCGAGGTCGTAGGTGCTCAGAATCTTGCGGGCGGCGCCGCCGATCGGTGGCAGGTCAGTTTCGACCAGGTTGCCGAGCTGGTCGTAGGTGTTGGTGGTGATCTGACCCTTGGCGTCGTGTGCGGTCTTGACCTGGCCGAGCGGGTCGTAGTCGATCTGGGTGACCGGGGTGATGGATGAGCTCTGGCCGGGCGGTGTGTAGGTGTTCTGGGAGGTGGAGTCGTGCTGGCCGGTGCTGTCGTAGGTGCGGGTGAAGGTGGTGATGTTGCCGTTCGGGTCCTGGCTGGATATCGGGTTGTCGAAGATGCCGTAGCCAGTACGGGCGATGGCCCGGCTCTGCGGGAGAGTGGTGGCGGTGCCGGTCGAGGTGTTGAAGACGGTGCTGGCCGCCGGGGGGCTGGTGGTGACAGTCAGTCGGCCCAGGGCGTCGTGGGTGAACGTGGTGGTGTACGCGGTGGGGTCGGCACCAGCGACGTTGCCAAGCGGGCTGATGGTGGTAAGGGGCAGGCCCCGCTGGTCGTAGGTGTTCTTGACGACCGTGTCGGCGCCCTGGTTCTTCATGGTCTGAGTGAGGACCTGGCCCAAGGGGTTGTAGGTGTAGTCCGTTTCGCGGGTGTCCTTGCCATCAGTAAGGACACTGGAGAGTGTGTTGCCGCTGGCGTCGTAGGTGTAGGAGGTGGTGCGGTTCAGTCCTGCCGGGTCGAGAGTGCCGCTGGTGAGGCGGCCTGCGGCGTCGTAGGCGGAGGTGACGGTGGTCTTGCCGCCTCCGGTGACCTGCTGGGTGAGATGGCCTGCGGCGTCGTAGGTGTTCTTCTGCTCGACGATGTTGCGCTGGCTGCCGTCGGTGTTGTGGTAGCCGTCGAGGTCGACCTCGGCAACGGAGTTGTCGTCGTTGTAGTAGGTGTGGGTGGTGCGGCCCATCGCGTCGGTGACGGTCGCCAGGCGGCCCGCGGGATCGTAGGCGCGGGATTCGAGGAGTTGGAATCGCGAGGTGACCGGGGCGGTGGGACTGCCGGTGTAGTTGCTGATGGCGGTTCGCAGTGGCCTGCCGACGCCGTCCCAGTTGTAGAACCACTTGGTGCCGGCGGCGTCGGTCTTGGCGGTGACGTTGCCGAACGGGTCGTAGGTGTAGGAGATGCTCTGCCCGGCCGGGTCGGTGGTCTTGGCGACGAGGTTGTTGGTGGTGTTGTAGGTCCAGGTGATGGTGCGGGAGGCATCGCCACCGGTCGTGTCGGCGATGGTTTGGCTGGTCTGGTTGCCGTCGGTGTCGTAGGCGATACGGGTCTGGCGGGTGTGGACTGTGCCGGTGACCGCGTCGGTGCTGCTGGGGTCGGTCTGGGTGAGCAGGTTGCCCTGGCCGTCCCAGGTGTAGGCAGTGGTGGTCGGTCCGGTGCCGCAGTCCGCGCAGTTGCCGGTCTGGGTCAGATTGCGGCCGAGGTTGTCGTACGTGTAGGTGGTGACCAGGCCGGAGGGGCTTGTCGTTCTGGTGAGGTTGCCCGCCTGGTCGTAGTCGTAGTGGGTGACCTGGCCGCCCAGTCCGGTGCTGGTCGAGGGGAGGGCGGCGGGTTGGAGGCCGCTTGATCCGACGGCGGTCTCGGTTCCGGTGGTGTAGGTGGTGCTGCTGGAGCGTCCGTTGGGGAAGTCAGGGGTGGCGGGCAGATGGGTGGTGATCAGGTCGCCTGCCGCGTTGTAGGTATAGCTGGTGGTGTAGGTGCTGTCCTGGTCGTCCCTGGAGCGGGCGTCGCTGGAGGTCAGCAGGTGGTCGTTCTGCGGGTTGAACGGGTTGACGGTATCGAGGTAGTAGCCGGCGTAGGCGGTGTGGCAGTCGGCCGCGGTGGTGCAGGTGGTGGTGGAGACGGTGTTGCCGCGGTCGTCGTGCCCGGTCGTGATGGTGTGCCCGTTGGCGTCGGTGACGCTGTAGAGGTAGCCGTGCGTGTCGTAGGTGTATCGGGTGGTCTCGCCGGCGAGGTCGACGGCGGTGGTGAGCTGTCCGGTACGGGTGTCCCAGCGCCAGCTGGTGACGTAACCGCCTGAGGCGGTCACGGACGCGTACGTGATCTTGGTGGGCGAGGTGGCGCTGCCCATGGCCTTGTAGTGGGCGCTGACGGCGTCTGCGGTCAGGCGGGTCTTGTAGGAGGCGACTTCGGCGATGGAGCCGTTGAAGTGTCCGTCGGTGCTGGTGGGGTGGTTGGGCCAGCCGCCGTCGGCTGTGCCGGCACCGACGTACACGTAGGCGGAGCCGTTGTAGTAGACCTGGCGGGCGGTGTTGCTGGTCGCGGCTTGGGCACCGTCGAGGTAGAGGGTCTGGCCGCTGTCGTCATCGGCGAGGACGGCGTGGTGCCAGTTGCCGTCGTTGACGGTCTGTGAGGAGTTCAGTGTGGTCGAAGCGTCGCCTGTCCACAGATCGCCATACAGCTTGCCGTCGCTTCCGACGTACAGGGCCGGGTTCCAGAAGTCGCTGTTGGTGTGGGCGGCACCGAGGGGGAAGGACTGGTAGCCGTAGAGGGTGCCGGACGTGGTGGTCTTGAACCACAGCTCGATGGTGTTCGGGCCCGCCACTGCGGCGGCTGTGGCGGGGAGTTGTACGGAGGAAGTGGTGCCGTTGAAGGTGACGGCGGTGCCGTCCGCGCTGCCGGAGGGGCCGGTTGTGCCGAGGGTGGTGTTGGTGTAGGTGCCGTGTTCCTGGTTGGGCAGGGCGGTGCCGAGTTCGTCCTGTGCGGTGGTGGCACCGGCCGCCTCGTCCAGGCGCCAGTAGGCGGAGGGGGTCGTCAGGGTGACGGCGGCCCGGTAGTTGGCGGACTGCGACACGGCTTCGCCGGCCGGGGCGGTGGCGGCGGTGTAGTGGCTGGCGACGGTGCTGGCCGCCATCGCGTACGGGTAGTAGGAGAAGTCGGCGATCTGCCCGTTGAAGTGGCCGCTGATGTCGGTGGGGGCCTTGGGCGATCCGTTGTCGGTGCCGGCGCCGAGGTAGGCGTAGGCATCTCCGCAGTAGCGGGTCAGGCCGGTCACCGGGGTGCCGCTGGGCTGGCCGTCGATGTAGAGCTGCTGGGACATGCTGCTGCCCGAGCCTGAGGCAACGAGTGTGGCCATGTGCCAGGTGTTGTCGTTGACTGCCTTGGCGGATACGGCAGTGTTGGCGCCGCTGCCGTTCCACAGCTGGCCGTGCAGCATGCCGTCGGTGCCGACGTACAGGGCCGGGTTCCACCAGTCCGCACCGGTGTGGGCGGCTCCAAGAGGGAAGGACTGGTAGCCGTAGATCACGCCGGGGCCGGCGGTCTTGAACCACACCTCGACGCTGGCCGTGCCTCCAGTGACGGGGACGGCGGTCGCCGGCAGTTGGACCTGCGAGGTGGTGCCGTCGAAGGACGCGGCGGTGCTGCCGCCACTCGCGTACGGGCCGGCGGCGCCGAGGGTGACGTTGCTGTAGGTGCCCTGGTTCTGGGAGAGGGCAACGGAGGATAGGAGTTCGTTCGCCTGGTTGCCCACGGCGTCGTTCAGCCGCCAGTAGCCGGTGGGCTGGGCATCTACGACGGCGACGTCGTAGATGTGAGCGCCGTTGGTGGTTCCCTGCTTGTAGAGGTCGGCGACCTTGTTGCCGATGCCGTGGTTGAAGGTGGCCACGTCGGCGATCTGGCCGTTGAAGTGCCCGGCTATGTCGGTGGGCGCGGCTGCCCAGCCGGTGGCTGCTCCGGCGCCGATGTAGACGTGGGCCCGTCCGTTGGGGTGGATAGCGGCGTTGAGCGGTCCGGCGGCCAGCTGGCCGTCGAGGTAGAGGCTCTGGCTGCTGGGGGTCTCGGCGGACAGTGCGGCGAAGTGCCACTTGTTGTCGGTCACCGTGGTGGTCGACACCAGACTCTTGCCCGAGGTACCGGCCCACAGCTCACCGTGGAGCATCCCGTCAGTGCCGATGTACAGGGCCGGGTTCCAATCCAGCCCCGTCGCGGCGGGCACGCCGATGGGGAAGGACTGGTAAGAGACCAGGACGCCGGGCGAGGAGGTCTTGAACCACACGCCGATCGCGCCAGGGCCGGCGGAGGGGGCGAACGCCGCGGGTATCTCGGCCCACGAGGTCGCGCCGTCGAAGCCGGCCGCACCATTCGAACCGGTCATCGGTCCGCTGCCGCCGAGGGTGACGTTGGAGTAGCTGCCGTTGTTCGGGGTCGGCCGGGGTACGGCGACCGTGTTGGCGGCCTGGCTTGCAGCGCTCTCGGACAGGCGCCAGTAGCCGGCCGGGCGGGAGCCCAGCACTGCGCTGCGGTACTCCTGCTCCGACCCGGACACCGAGGGCGCATTGAGGTTCCACGTGCCGCCGTTGGCGTCGGTGACCTGTGAGGCGCGGTCCTTGACCGTGTCGTAGGTGACGGCGAGCTTGGACTTGCCGGAGGGCAGTGTCACCGCGGTGAGTTCGGAGGACGGGGTCGTTGCGGCGGTCCACTGCGAGGCCACTGCGGGGGCGCCGAGCGCGTGCTGGTAGAAGGCCGCCTCGGCCAGCTGGCCCGAGAAGTGGTTGTTGCCGTCGGCGGCGGCGGCCGGGGCGGCGGGCCATGTGCTGCCCCGGGTGTAGCCGGCGCCCAGGTAGGTGAAGTCGTTGTCCTGGTGGTCGATCGCACCGCTGAGAGTGCCTACTGCGGCGCCGTCCAGGTACAGGGTCTGGTTGTCGCCGGCGCCGGAGAGGACGGCGAAGTGCCAGGCGCCGTCGGTCACGCTTGTGGTGCTCGTGATGGGGTTGATGCCGATCGCCGGACCGGAGAACTCGCCGCGCAGCTTGCCGTCGCTGCCGATGTAGAGCGGGGCGGAGGAGTGCGAGGGCGCGCCCGACAGGGCGCTGTTCTGGTAGCCGACCAGGACGCCGGGCGCGGTGGTCTTGAACCACAGTCCGATGGCCAGATAGCTGTTGCGCAGGGATGCGTTGGGGAGGGTGACGACGGAGGTGGTGCCGTCGAAGGTAGCGGTGGTGGTCGCCGATCCCATCAGCGGTCCGGCTGCTGTTCCAAGGCCTATGCCGCTGTAAGTCGCCTTGTCCGTGCCTTGGTTGGCGATCACCTCACTGGCAGCAGTCGTCGTCCCGGTGGACTCCCCCAGTCGCCAGTACGACGAGGGGTCGGCGTCCAGGACGGTGGAGCGCAGGTGGGATCCGGAGGCGTAGGTGTACGCGGTGCACGGCCTGGTGGTGGTGTCGGTCCCCATCGGCGGGGAGCACACCTTGGCCAGCTGGTCCGAGTTGAACGAGTTGTAGGTGTAGGTCCAGGTCTGTGCGGTGCTGGTGTCTGAGCCCGTCGCCGGGTCCGTGGACACCGATGCGACATGGTGGCTGTCGGAGGTCCAGGTGAAGTGCAGTACGCGGTTGGAGGCTTGGTCGGTGACCGTGTCCAGCTTTCCGCCGGTGTAGTGCAAAATCTGGCTGTGATGCTCCCGGTCGGTGATCTTCGAGAGCAGATAAGCCTGGCCGGCTTGCTGGTTGAAGGTGTAGACGTTGGCTGCCTTGTCGGCCAGGACCCAGCCGCCACCGTTCGCCGCGGCGGCCAGCGTCTCGAACTCGCCCGCTGCGGAGGTGTACAGCGGCATGGCGGTGGTCGTCCGGGTCGGCCCGGACCACTGTCCGGCCGAGTGGTACAGGTACTGCACACCGGTGGCCTTGTCCACCGCGATCAGGTCGGTTCCGGTGTCACCGGATATGCCGCCGACCGCTGCGAGGTTGCGCATGGTGTTCCAGCCCGTGCCGATCTGGACCCGATCCCCCAGGGTGGAGGTACCCAGGGCGGAGCTCCCCCCGCCCGGGTACAGCCACAGCTTGCCCGTGCCGTTCTCGACCGCTACGACGTCTCCCTTCCCGTCGTGGTTGAAGTCACCACCTATCAGGTTGCTCATGCCGTTCCAGCCGCCGGTACCGATCTGCACCCGGCTACCGAGGCTGCCGTCGCTGTTGAACGGGTAGGCGAACAGGTAACCGGTGCTGACCTCGGTGGCGACCAGCGCCTTGGATCCACCTGCCACCAAGGCAGGGGTGACCGTGAGGCCGCTCATGCCGTTCCAGCCGCCGCTGCCGATCTGCACGCGCGGCAGGAAACCGCCACCGGCGACGCCGGGGTAGAGCCACAGCGTGCCGTCGGAGGGCTGGACGGCAACCAGGTCCCCGATGCCGTCGCCCGTCACATCTGCGCCGGTGAGCTGGGACATACTGTTCCAGCCCCCACTGCCAACGAGCCTTCGGTTGGCCGCGGAGAAGTCGGGCCCCGGGTAGAGCCACAGCTGACCGGTGCTGGAGTCCACCGCCACGGCGTCGTCGACGCCGTCACCGGTCTGGTCGCCGATCCCGGTCAGCTGGGTGAGCTGGAAGTCATTGCGGCCAAAGCGCTCGGCACGACCACTGGCCGTGGTCAGGACAACGGAGCCGGTGCTGTCGCCGTCCGGCACCACGCTCATGTCGTAGGGGGACGACCAGCCGGACCCGAAGAGAGTCGAGGTGCGCGGGTCGAGGGAGTTGTAGGTCCGATCCACGCCCAGCTTCGGCCCGATCGCCCTGACCATGGCGTCGGTTGCCTCAGTGGTGTAGTTGCCGACCTGCGCGTCGAAGTTCCGCGTGGTGCCATTGCCCACCGCACCGCCAAGGCGCGAGGTCACCAGCGGCTGCTGGACCGCAGTGCGCAGCGGGATGTCGTTGGCCCAAGGGCTTGAGGCTAGGCCGTCAAATAGGCGCACGGTCCAGGTGTAGGCCTTGTTCCAGGCAAGGACGCCGGTGGGTACCGACCAGGACTGGTTGGCGACCCAGCCGGAGTCCGCGAGGACGGTGGTGCCGTCTTTGATCTGGAACTGGTACTGCAGGCCGGTGCCGGGGTAATTGTCGGGGTCGTGCCCGGTGGCGTAGAGCTGCGGGGAGAGGGTGCCGACGACGGTGTTACCGAGTGGTTCGACGCTGTCGATCTGCGGTGGGATGTTCTGGGCGCTGACCCAGGTGCAGTTGCGGTACGGCACGTTGTAGGAGTCGTGCAGTGACGTGGTGCCGTTCACGTAGCCGTCCCAGCACATCTGGTACGTCTGGCCGAGGGGGAGAGGCGGGATGACACCGTTGACGGTCACCTGCTCCCCGGTTTTGACCGTGCCGGGGACTCCGGTGAGCGGGTCGTTGCCGATGGACTGCTCGTTCCAATTGGCGTCGAAGAAGCGGGGCTTGATCTGCATGCTGGTGGAGTTCCACCAGTTCGCCGCCAGGTTGGTCAGGGTGACCTGTTGAGTTCCGGAGGCTGTAGCGGTCGGAGGCGTGTAGGAGCCGCTGGTGGAGTAGTCGGCGGCCCAGTCGCTGTAGGTGACCGAGAGGTAGGGCGGGTAGTTGGTGTTGACGCTGTCGAACACCTTCCAGGAGTTGGAGTCGCTGCTGCTGGTGGTGACGGCCAGGCCATGGTTGTCGCCGCCGTTGGACCAGCTGTTCACCAGCTGGGATCCGGGGTCGGTCGGATTCCGGCCGATCGGGATCTCTTCCATCTGGATGCCGTTGGGGCAGGTGTCGCCCGCGTAGAAGGAGGCTTGGCCGAGCTGCTGGCCGATTGACAGGCCGGGGAAGGTGGAGATGGACCCGGGGCCCCATGAGCTGTCGATCTGGCTGACGTAGACCGGCCTTGCGTCGCACTTGAAGGAGTGAATGGTGGCCAGGTGTACGGAGGCAGCGACGACGTAGTTGCGACCGACCTGGTTGGCGACGTCGGGGAAGTACAGGTAGGTGTTGGCGACCTGGCCGCCCCCGTTGTAGGTACCGGCCTTGAGGACCGTGTCGGAGGAGAAGTTCGCGGTGACTCCGGTCATCACGTAGGTGGACTGGCCTACGTTGACGTTGGCGGACGTGGTGGGGTCGACCGTCACCGGGAACACGCGTGTCTTGTCGTGCAGCCACGTGGTGTCAAGGTCCATGCGGAGGGCCTGCTTGCCGCCGACTTCGATGAGCCGGTACTGCACGCCGCCCGAGATCGCTCCGTCTCCGGATACGGGGTTTTTGGCGGAGTCTTCCATGAAGCCTGCGGGGATGGTAAGTCGCAGTGCCCCGGCTTGGTCTGTGAAGCGGACCTCGCCGTGCTGCCCGACGGAGGCTTCCAGACCGGTGAGATCGAGCGGGAATATCCAGCTGCTTGGCGCGGTGGCATCGTGAAGGACCAAGGACTCCTTCACACCGTTGGCCAGGGCGTTGTAAACGACGTCGGCGGACGGCGCTGCCAGCGGGTAGGTGACCTTGTCCTGCGTGACATGAGCGGCGACCGGTCGGACGTCTTGCAGGGAGTAGGAGATCTTGTGGCTGGCGTCGAGCTGCCAGGTGGTCAGCGCGGCTGCGTCGGACTTCGGAGCAAAGGTGGGGCCGGCGTTGTTGGCCTTCTCCTGCCATTGGCCATCCGCCCCCTGCACCAGCGTGGTGTCGATGTCAGCCCAGGAACCGTCCGACTTCTTGAAGTGGACAGGGCGGGAGTAGACGCGCACTGTCTTGGTGCCGTCGGTGTTGGCGAACACCGAGGTCGTGGCCGTGCGCTGCGACTGGATCTCGGTAGATCCCGCATCCGGTTCACCGGCTGTCTTCGCTGCACGTTGGGATGGCTGGAGTGTGGAGGGAGGCTGCACTCGCTTACCTGGCACCTCTTGCTGGGTGCCCGTCGACGGGTGCCCGGTGCCAAGGTCGTGGACGTCCTGCGCGGGCGGTAGCTCGCCGTCTCCCGGTATGTGCGGTTGCCCTTGGTGCGGTTTGTCCTTCGTCTCAGTCGCCGCCGAAGCAACGGATCCCGAGTGTCCGTCAGCTGAACCGCTCAACTGCCTCGGCGTGAGTGGCGTGCTCAGGTTGGGTGGGGTGTGGGCGGCCGCGAAGGCCATCGCGTCCCCGGCTCCGGGCGCTACCAGGACTGCCAGAGCGGTCAGGAGGACGGTCAGCCGGGTGCCTTGGCCAGCGGAGTGGGCGTTCATTCCTTTCGCACGAGCGGCGGAAGATGCGAATGACGTCACATGAAACCAAGCGCGGCGCACTGCCGTCTCCCCACAGAGTAGTCACACCACCCCTGTGGTGATCGACAAGCGATCGTTCTATCCAGCGGCGATCGGATCTGTACAGCGCCACCACCCGGCATCCAAGCCTAGATTGTCCTAATCAATCGTCAAATAGCTTGATATAGGGCTCCCAATTTTTACATATTCTTATATAAGCATTGGGTATTTGATGGTATTTCAGGGCTGCCCATGGACGTCCCAGCTCGTGCCGGTACCATCGCGATCACCCATGTCAGATCGCCCGTGCGCCGCCGCTGCAGCACCTCCTTTTCGCCATTGAGCACAGAGAGTCGAGCCATCGATGCGCATCCACCAAAGACGCACACGCATTGCCTGGACGTCGACCATCGCGCTCATTGTCGCGTCCATGACAGTCCAAATATCCGGGGCCGCCCAGGCCGAATCCATACGTTCCGCCGAATGGCCCCTGGACTCCGCCCACTTCGACGCCGAACGGATCTGGTCGGTCAGCAGAGGCGCCGGAGTGACCGTGGCGGTCCTCGACACCGGCGTGGCCGCCTCTCACCCTGATCTGACCGGCCAGGTCACCGAGGGCACAAGCCTCCTGGGCGACCAAGGCGATGGTCGCACCGACAGTTCTTCCGACTCCCACGGCACAGCAATCGCCGGGATCATCGCCGGCTCTGGCGGCCCTGACCATGTCTCAGGGATAATGGGTCTGGCACCCGCCGCCAGGATCCTTCCAGTCAGAGTCGCCGCCGGTACCGCGATTTCCCCCTCACTTCTCGCTCAGGGGCTGACCTGGGCCGTCGACCACGGCGCCAAGGTAGTCAACATCTCCAGCGGCACCCCACAGCCCGATCCGCTGCTCCGCCAGGCCGTTGACTATGCCCTCCGGCATGACGTGGTCGTCGTCGCCGCCGCCGGAAACCAAGGAGACAAAGGGAACCCCCCTCAGTACCCAGCCGCGTTCCCCGGTGTGGTGTCAGTCTCCGGCATCGATCGGAGCGGCGGTTTCTGGGCACCGAGCGAGTCGGGTACCGGTGTCGTCCTGGCCGCCCCTGCGGCGCAGATCTACTCCACCAACGACCAGAACGCCTACGTCAACGCCGATGGCACCAGCTACGCAGCCGCCTACGTCTCCGCGGCGGCCGCACTCATCCGAGCGCACTCCCCAGCCATGACGGCCAGTCAGACCATCCACCGCCTGATCGACACCGCGTCCCAGCACCATCAGGTCCCCGATGCCCACCTCGGCTACGGCATCGTCAACCCCCTGGCCGCACTCACCGACACAACCCCGCCGAGCACCGACCCCGCCAACCCGCTCCTCCATGCCCCAAGGACCGAATCCCAAGACTCCAGCTCCCCAGCCCTGTTCGTCTGGATCGGCTGCGCGGCAGCCGCCATCCTCGCTACCGCGATGCTTGCCCGCTTCTGGCTTCGGCGCCGAAAGCCCGCGTCGCCGGCAGTGACACCGGCATCGACGCGGCCGCGCCCCGCCAAGAAACCGTCGAGTGGAACGCCCCACCAGTCCACCCGAAAGACCCCGAAGGGACACCGAAACCCGTGAAGCCCAGCCCCCCGAGGGTCCCGCGTGCGCGTACGGCGATCGCCACCCTTGTCCTTCTCGCCTGTGCTACCGCAGCTGCCATCATCTGGTGGCCGGCCACCAGGACTTCTGCACCACCGATGGTGACCGCCGCCAACTACTCCGGCCGCCCCAGCGCCTGCCTCGCCGCAGACAACAGCACCACGACCAAGACCGCGGCGGACTCGACCTGGACAACGATGCGCGAGGCCGCCGAGGGCAAGGCCATCAACGTCCAGCAGTTGGTCGTCCCCGCTGACACGCCCGACAAGGCCGCCCCCTACCTCGCCGGCCTCGCCGCCCAGCACTGCACCCTGATCGTCACCGTAGGCCAAGCCTTCGCAGCGGCCATCCCCAACCTGCATAAGGCCGACCCCGCTCTGAGGTTCGTGGCTGTCGACTCACACCTGTCCGCAGGCCAGATGGGCCTGACCTTGCTGGCAGACGCCGATCTCCCGGCACCACTGGCCCGCCAGATCCAAGGCCTTGCCGAGCTTTAAGCGGAGGCCGGAGCGGGCGTCTTCGAACGTTCGCCCCTCCGTCTGCACGATGCCGGTCTGAGCGGGACCTACCGCAGGCCGGCGACGTGGGGACCTGATCGTATGGTGTTGATTTCGCGGACCTGGCAGGCCGCAGTTCAGGGAAGGATCGTCGTGGAGGACGTCGTTGTGTACCAGGAGGCGGGGAAGCGCTGGAATCGTCTGGCGGATGACGCCCGGTCAGCGGTCGGCGAGACAATTGACCTGGTTGAGGAGACAACCGGGCTACGGCTCGGCTCCACGATCCGTGTTCGCCTCACGACGACAGACGGCTTCGCGCTGGCCTTCGAGCAGCATGCTCGTAGGCTCTCCGAGAGGATCCTGGCCAGCGGCGTGCTGGACGCGATCGAAGACCCCCGCCGCCGAGCAAGAGTCAAGGCCAGGTTCAACCGATCGTCCGCCATGGGGCCGATGACGAGCACGCACCGGCTGCTCCTGTGCAGGCCCGGCGCATCGGTGATGCCAGCCGACGACGGCCACCCGGAGATCTTCCTGATCCCGTCCTTCATGTCCTACCCCGGCCCGCCAGCTCGGAGCCTTCGACTCACGATCGCGCACGAGCTCGCACACGCGGCACAGCACATCGCTGCCCCGGCGCATCCCATCGAGTACCTCTCGGCGATCCTCACACGCAACAGCGCGGACCGCCGAGGCGAGACAGCGCCGCAGTCGGCGGCCCTGAAGGAGGGGCATGCACGCTGGTGCAGCCGAGAGGTGATGTCGGCGATGTACGGCGAACCCGTGGCCGACAGGTTCCCGGAGGATCCTCGGGGATCGCTGCGTTTGGCGATGGTCGACCGGTTGTCGGGACCGCTGCCCGGTTTCCGAAGACTGCAGCGTCTTCGAGACGGCGCTGAGGAATTCGTGCGCCAGGTGCTGGCGCACGGCGGCACGGACCTGGTCAACCGGATCTGGGCGGATGTGGACCTCCTCCCCCGTGCTCACGAGATTGAGGATCCCACGCGGTGGCTCACCCGAACTACTGACCACACACACAACCGAGCTTCCGTGGCGGCAGACCAGTCCAAATAAGCGGTCGACAACGGCCCCGTGCCTTGGTGGGAGCTGACCGATACCAGGCTCGACCAGCACTGACGCCGAAATCTTGATGGCCCTGCCCGCATCTCCGGGCGGGCCAATCAAGGTACCTGGACGCCCGTTGGAGGGAGTCATCAAGGCACGGATGGGGCGCAGCGGGCGGTCGGCGTGGTCGTGCGTACGATTTCCTGCCGTGGGCGAGCAGAAGGCGTTCGAGTTCCCCGGCCATCTGATCGAAGTGCAGCGGGCGCTGGCGGCTGTGCAGGCCGAACGCCGCGACCACCTGGCCTCGTTGCCCGCGTGGAACGGGGGTCTGGGGGCGGCCAGGCAAGGCCTGAGCGAGGAGCAGCTCGCTGAGTCCGGTCGGCTGGAGGAGGCCGAGCGTCAGGCCGCACATGCCGTCTGGGCCGACGGGTACTGGGCGATGCTGTCCGGTGCGGACCGCGTCGACGCCCGTACCCAGCTCAAGCACATCGACGATTCGGTGGAGGCGGTGGCGTAGGGGCAAGGCGGGCCTGCGTCAGGTCGGCCGCTCGCCGCATCGCATCGGGCAGCCGCTGGTCGTCCTCCCTTCTTTAGCGGAGTTGCGGTGGCTGCGGGGGACGATTCCCGTCAGGTTCACCGCTGCGGGGCGGCGGCCGCCGTTGCTTGGAACGAGGCTTTCCCCGGGGGGGGTCCTGCCGGCACCACGCCGCAGTCGACGCAGGCCAGGGTCTTCAGAGGCCGTTGTCGTACCGATCACGGAGTCTGTCGATCGAACGGGAGTCTCGATCGAGTGATCGCGGTCGCTGCCCGGCATGAAAGCAGGGCCTCGTGGTAGTTCGAAGGTTGTCTACGCCAACGAGTGATCCAGGAGGCCCTGTTGTTGCCGTTGTACGCGCTGACGCCGACCGGGTGCAATTCGCTCGGCCCGGGTGCGCCGGGACGACGGTCCGTACGTCGGTACGGAGAAAAACCAGGGGAGCGGACGGCCGCGCGCTGCTACGGTCGGGCGCCATGAGCTGGCTTCCCGATGACTTCGTCCACCCCGTCCTGGTACCGCTGCCGGGCGGCGGCCATCACCTGCGGCCGATCCGGGAGGCGGACACCCCGCTCGACTATCCGGCCGTGATGGGCTCGCGCGAGCGGCTGTGGACCATCTTCGGTCCGGCCTGGGGCTGGCCCGCGGCCACCATGACCTACGAGGCCGACCAGGCCGACCTGTTGCGGCACGAGAGGGAGATCGCCGCACACCAGTCCTTCAACTACGCGCTGTTCGACGTAGCAGAGACAGCCCTGCTCGGCTGCGTCTACATCGACCCGCCAGAGCGGGCCGGCGCGGACGGCGAGATCTCCTGGTGGGTGGTGGACGAGCTGGTGGGCAGCAAGGTCGAGCAGGCTCTGGACGCGCTGGTGCCGCAGTGGATCGCCGCCGACTGGCCGTTCAAGCAGCCGCGTTTCCTCGGCCGCGAGATCTCCTGGTCGGGCTGGCTCGCTCTGCCGGCGCACCCCGACGCGTAAGTGGCTGTTGTCGTTCCGATCTTGAGGAGTGTCGGTCGAACGGGAGTCTCGATCGGGTGACTGTGGCAGGGGCCGCGCATGAAGGCAGGGCCTCTTGGTAGCTCGAAGGGTGTCTACGCCAACAAGCTGTCCAGGAGGCCCTGTTGTCGCAGTTCTACGGCATCGCGGGGGCGGAGTCCACCTCGGTCGCCCTTACGTGTGACTGCCTGGCTCACCGGTTCGGGAACGCCGGCGACCACGGGGTGCGTGAGCGCCGCTACCCGACGGACATGTCGGACGCGGAGTGGGTGGTGGTGCGGCCGCTGCTGCCGGTGCCGGGCTGGCTGCGGGGCCGGGGTGGCCAGCCGGAGGGCTACTGCCACCGAGTGATGCTGGACGCGATCCGCTATCTGGTCGACAACGGCATCAAGTGGCGGGCCATGCCGGCCGACTTCCCGCCGTGGGACCGGGTCTACGCCTTCTTCCGCCGCTGGCGTGACCACGGCCTGGTCAAGGAGTTCCACGACCGGCTCCGCCGCCGGGTCCGCGAGAAGGCGGGCCGGGATCCGGAGCCGAGCGCGGGCGTGATCGACTCGCAGTCGGTCAAGGCGGACGCGGTCGTCGACGTCGACAGCCGCGGCTTCGACGGCGGCAAGCTGGTCAACGGCCGCAAGCGGCACGCCGTGGTCGACACGCTCGGCCTGCTGCTCGCCGTGATGGTCACGAGCGCGAATGTCGGCGACCGCACCGCCGCGCAGGCCCTGCTCACCCCGGTCTGCGCCGCGCACCACATGCTCGCCTTGGTCTGGGCCGACGGCGGCTACACCGGCAGCCTCGTCGAGTACTGCCTCGCCGCCCTCGCCCTGGTCCTGGCGATCGTCAAGCGCAGCGACGACATGCGCGGCTTCGTCGTGCTGCCCAAGCGCTGGATCGTGGAGCGGTTCTTTGCCCACCTGATGCGAAGCCGCCGCCTGGTGCGCGACTTCGAGCGATCCACCAGCACCGCCGAGGCGATGATCTACTGGTCGATGACGCAGCTCATGACCCGCCGCCTGGCCCGGCCATGCCCGTCGCGAGCGTGAACCGGCCCGATGCCGGCTCGGCCAGCCACCCCCGTGCCACCAGCCGCTTCGCCTTCGACCGCAGCGCTTCCACCTTCCCTGGCACGGGATCCATGCCGAAGCAGACGGCCATCTCTTGGCACGTCAGCGGCCCCTGGCCGAGCCGGTCCCGGTCCGCGAGAGCCTGCAGGATCCGCTGGTAGTCCACCGACAGCGCCGACCAGGCCAACCCCGCACGCCACATCGGCACTACCGACTTCGGCTTGGCCGCCTCCGAAGGCCCGGTCTGCACCGGCGGTTCACCGCGATCTGGCAGGTCCTCGGCGGCGTCAGGGTCGTCGGCGTCGCCGCCCGGAGCCAGCACCTCACCGACACGTGAGCGGGCGATGACCCACTCGTTCCACTCCCGCTCGACCGCGGCCAGCTCCGCGTTAATGCGGTCGGCCTCCTCCCGCAGCTCGTCCATGCGACGGCGAGCGGTGAGCTCACGCTGTTCCAATAGCCCCACGACCGACGGCATCCCCGACCTCCACTAGAGCGACGACTCGACACGTCACCACTCCCCGAGACCGCCGACCCTATGCATGACCAGCGAAAACGCAGCCCTCAAGCCCAGAAAGACAACAGCTTCTCAGGTTCCCTAGGTGCTTATGAGGTCGTGGCATGGCAGCGCGGGTCCGTCTGGTGGTGGTGGAGCGCTGCGGCGAGCGGGTGGGGGGCGATGGCCGGCGTGCGTCCGAAGTCCGCGTCGCGGCTGCTGGGCAGGGCGGCGAGCACCTGGCGGAGCGTGGGGCACAGGCCTTGGGCCGGTTGGAGGCCGCCGTTGTAGGGGGCGAGGGCGGCTGTTCGGATGTCGGGGTCTTGGGAGAACTGGCGTGCCTGGTCGTGCCAGTGTCGTGCCTCGCGTTGGTCGCCGTGGCTGGCGGCGAGGAGGGCGAGGGTGTAGGCGGCTTGGAAGTCGCCGGCGCCGGCGGCGAGTTGCCACCATGTCCGGGATCCGTCTGTCGGCAAGCGACGGCGCTCCTTGCCGTGTTCGTCCTTGCCGTAGTGGACGGCGAGGTGGCACAGCGCGCCGAGTACGTAGGCGCCGTGAGGTTCGATGTCCGGGCCGTTGGTCAGGGCGGAGAGCCAGGCAGGCGCGCTGGAGTCCTCGACCGCGAGGTGGCACAGTGCCATGAGTTCGAACATCGCGCGATCCGCACGGGCCGCTCCCGACAGCAATGGCTGAGCTGCCGTCCTCAGCTTCAGGCGCGTGGTGAGCCGGGTGTGGGCGCCGTCCAGGTAGAGGGCGGCCCGGCCCCTTCCTTCGGGGGCCGGGAGGCGCGCTCCGGCCAGCGGTTCCCAGACCGGGCGGCCTTCGTCCTCGCCGACGTCCTCGCCGACGTCCTCGGCGAGCGTGTCGGCTGCGCTGCGGCGGATGTCGATCACTGGTCCTCTGCCTCCTCTGCGGTTCGCACGTCGAGGCCCAGCGCCGTGGCCAGTCGGCGGCGGGCGTCCCGGCGCAGGCTGTAGACCCCGGCCAGCGTGATGCCCATGATCCGCGCGGCGGTGCCGAGCGGGTAGCCGAGCACGTAGGTCAGCACCACCACGTCGTGCTGCCGCTTGGGCAGGTCGCCGATCGCCGAGAACAGCCCGATCTTGCTCTCCAGCTCTGCGAATCCCCTGCGGGCATCGCCCATGGCGCACGCGAAGGCCGCGGCGGCGGTAAACGCCGACGGTCGGCCCAAGCGGGCCAGCTCCGCGTCAACCGCCCCCCGCAGCACACCCCAGCAGAACTCCTCGACGCTCTCCTGGCGCAACACGATGCCCCAGTGCGCGGCGAGATCCGCGAACACGTCGTCGACCAGGTCGTCGGCCGCGTCGGCATCATCCAGGTGCAGCCGCGCGTACTCCCAGTACACCTCGCCCTGCATCACCATCAGGGCAACCAGGTCGTCGGGCAGCGTGGTCTCTGCCTTCTGGTTCCCGGCTTCGACCAGAGGCAATCGCTCGGGCAGGCCCTGCTGGCTTGGAGTGCCACCATGTGCATCAGCACAACCGCCATCGAGGCTGCCGACCATCTGTCTTCCCGTCCTCCCGCCCCGCCCGCCGGCCGACCATCGGCCGGAACGCCCGGGGACTCCTGGGACCAGGGAACAGGCCGAAGGCCTCACATCTGCAGACCATGGAGAAACTGAACAAATCTGACAGAAGCCCAGCCATCTTGACCAACTGTGACTCAACCGGAACCACTCATAGATCAGCAGGCGTGGCACGGCGGGCGCCGGGCAGGGGAACCAGGAAGCCCCCGTCAAAACGTCCAGCGCCAGGTGGTACGGCGGCGCCGGCTATAAGCGGGACGTGACCAGATCGGCTGGTATCAGCCGGATGCACCGGCGGCGCGAGCAGCGCTCGGGCCGGGGATAGTCACCCACGCAGCCTAGGATGCCGGACCCGCCGGGGCATCCCGCATCCGCGCCAAGATGGCCCACGCCGTCGAGCTCGCCGCCGACCTGGGCAGCGAGCGGGTCGACCAGGCCCTCGGGCTCGCGGCTGCGGCCGGGCGCTTCGCAGAGGACGACCTCGTCTCCATCCTGGAACACATCGCGGCGAACAGGCCCGTCGGCCAGGTCGTCCGCGCGGACGAGGCCCACTCCGTCCAAAACGGCACCATCGCCTGGCAAGCCCTGGGCCGGCAGCAGACGGCGGCCGGGGAGTCGAGGGCCGACTGACCTGAGTCAGTCGCCGATGAACCACAGATACAGGTGCGGCCCACGCTCCACGACCTGGCACAGCTCGCGGGCCTGCCCGACCCAGTCGCCATCCAAGTCGGCAGGAAGCCGGTCGAGTTCCGACAGCAGCAGCAGCACCTGCCGCTGGTTGAAGACGGCATCCCCATACGGCGTCAGGGCCCAGAACATCGGGAACTCCGCCGGGTCCAGATCCGCGAAGCCGGCCGTCCACTCCACGCCTGCCTCGGCGCGAGCCACGACGTTCCCGCTGTCACCACGCACCGCCATATTGATCATCCGCCGAGCCTATCGGCGCCCACCGCGACCCACGAAGGAATTTCCGACCGTGACGTTTCCCCAGGCCCCGGCCCTGCCCGAGGAGCTCGACAAGCTGATGCGCCGGATGCGCCTGCCCTACATGCGCAAGGCCGCACCCGACGTCCTGGCCACCGCCCGGGCTCAGCGGGGGCCCGTCAGAGGTTCTGCAGATAGGCGGCGCGGACGGTGAAGGCCGCCTGCTCCGGACTGTCGTGCAGCATCGCTTCCCGGGTGGCCTGATCGCCGATGAAGCATGCCTCGTACACCGCCACCCACCGGTCACCGATCCCGGGCAGGCCCCGCTCGACCCAGCCGACCTGGTGGCCCTCGCCGAGCACCAGGTACACGTCCGGGTTGACGGTCCACCCGGCCAGCAACCAGAAGTCGCCGAACACCCGGTAGTCCAACGCGACGGAGACATCGATGCCCGGCAGGCGGCGCAGCATGGGGTCGGTGGGGACGGTGATCTCGGCGACCGGCGGTTTCGGGGCGGGGCCGGTCGCGGTCTGCTGGGCGAGGCGGCGGTCGACGAGGTCGCGCAGCCCGCGCCCGCTGGCCGGAGCGGGCGCTGTTTCTCCCCGGGGCGCAATGGGCGCGGCGGCGGGGGGCGTGGCGGTGGGCGGTGTTTCCCCTCGGGGAGTTTCGGCGGCCGCCGGGCGGGTCTGTCCGGCGGCCGGAGCCTCCTTCGCGAGCGCGGCCGTTTCTCCCCGGGGCGCAGTGGCGGTCGGTTCGGTGGTGGCCTGGGCGGGCCGGGGTTCGGGTAGGCCGTTCGGTGCTGGTTCGTCCGTGGTCGTGGCGGCGTCGAGTGCGGGCTGTGTTTCGCCCCGGGGTGAAATGGCGGGCCTGGGGGCGGTCGCTCCGGGCGCGGGTTGCTGGGTGGGATGGGCGGCGAGCATCCGTTCGGCGAGCTCGCGATGGCGGATGGTCAGGACGTTGGCGGCCTGGAGGACGTCGGCCAGGGCCTGGCGGGCCAAGGCACCATCGCCGTCGCGGGTCGCGCGGTCGAGCTGGAGCAGGAAGCGGACGTCCTGCCGGCGCAGTTCCTCGCTAAAGGCCAGCAGCTCGGCCGCCTCGGGGCTGTCGGTGAGCTCGTCGGGCAGCGTCGTTTCACCCCGGGGGCTTTCGGCGGCCGCGGCGAGCGCCCGCTCCTGCCGCTCCCGCTCCCGCGCTCGGTCCGCCTTCGACGAGCACTTCTTGGAGCAGTACTTCGGCCGGCGGCCCTTGCCGCCCCACTCCAGCTCCGCATCGCACACGGCACAGGCCGGGGCGCCGAACAGCATCGGCTCAGACACGGCATTTACCCCCGGGGAGAAACTCATGCGGTGATGCTAACCCCGCGCTGAGCTGGGCTTTTCCCCCGGGGCGAATCTCAGCGCCGCGAACAAGGCACAGCACGCCGCTCGGAGCGCAGCACGGTTAGCGGTGCAACGGGTTGCCCCTCGTCCTGTTCCCGAACCGGTCCGCGAGTCCGCATGCGCTCATGTGCCCAACGATGCGTAACCGGCGGGGGTCGGTTGCGGTTCACCTGGTATGACGATCTCCCAGCTGCCGCCCGCTGCGACCGGGCTCGACCAGGCCGAATCCGATGACCACCAGGGGCCGGATGACGGCCTGACCGAGGGCGAGCGCGAGGCCATCGCCCAGGCCTCCGTCACTGGCCAGCGCGCCGCCGACTGGATCCGCACCCTCGCCTGCCGGCAGAACGACGAGGGCAATCGGCAGGTCCTGGAGCGGTACGCCAACGCCGTCGAGCAGGTGCTGCGCCGCGAGATCGTCCCCGGCGGCGAGGGCGAGCTGACGGAGGAGCTGCGCTACACCCTGGACGCCTACGTGCTGCGCGGCAGCGTCCTGGCCGAGCACCGCCCGGAGCTGACCGCCACCGAGCGGGTCGCGCTGCTCGCGGTCGGCTTCACCGCCGCGTCCGCTCCGCGGGTCGTCCTCAACGACCTCGCCGGCGACCTGGTGCTGCTATGCGAGGCGATCGACCACGCCCTGGCCGTCGCCGCCGGCCGCAACGCAGCGCCACCCGTCGAGCCAGCTCCCGAAGCCTGACGTGGTACCAGAGCCGTGCCAAAGCCGGGAGAATAGTCCGGTGACCAGCACTCAGCCCACCCCACGCGGCCTGACCGCCCTCATCCCCCAATCCCGCGCCACCAGTCCCGGAGAGCGCGCCGCCGCCCAAATGCAGCACCTGCGCGAGACCACCTTGCCGTTGCCGGTCATCGCGGCCGCAGCCGAGCTGATCGCCCCGCACCTTGAGGACGCAGACCCGGTCACCCGAGAAGCCGCCGCCGCCGTCCACGCCCACCTCATGGCGGCCATCGAGGACGCCGCCCCCGGCCGGTAGCCAATGGGCTGCCCCAGCCTGTCCCAGCGCCGCCGAGAAACGCTCCCATCAGGCGAAACGGCCTGGGACCCGTCCCAGCAAAACGCCCGGAAGGGACACGTGGGACGTGTCTGGGACAGGGGCTGGGACGCCGCTGTCCCAGCCCATCGAACCAGTGGCCAGGCCGTCCCCTGACAGGTGATCTTGACCGATTGCCACGAGATCTTGATCCATTGACGCTAAGCTGCCGGGCCTATGAAAGAGCTGCCGAAGAGCGTTGACCAGGACGTATTCGAGCGCCGGATCATCCACGCGCTCAAGGCGATCCGCGAGGCCTCCGGCTGCACGCTCCACGAGGCGCTCGAAATCTTCATCCAGCGGTACGAGGAGCTCCGCCATGAGCAACCTGACAAGTTTCCGGCTGACTCGCGAAGAGACGTCTACACCTGGCCTGGTCAGTGGGTCGGCCGACGACGCCGTACACACCCCCGAGGACCGGCTGGCCAGGGCCTAAGGCTCACCGCCGGATTCCACTCCGAACGTGACCGGTTCCCCATGCGCCTCAGGCATTTTGGTTGGTCTGACCGGGGTAGATGATCCAGTTAGTCAGGCGGAGTTGATCGAGCGCCGCGGCCTGCGGGATGCCAGCTTGTTCTGCGGCGTGGGCGCGGGCCTGGTCAAGGTGTCGGATCACGAGGTTGTTCTCCGGTGCGCGCAGGGGTTCTGGCGTGGTCGCGGTGGGGTTGGCTGTCCAGGCCGTGGGGTCGACGCTGGCCTCTTCCAGGCATCTGGCGGTGTCGGTGGTGCAGGTGGGGCCGTGACCGGTCTCGACGATGCGTGCGAACACTGCGGTGTGCGGGCAGTCGGGGCTCGGCTGGTGTGCGAAGCAGTAGAGGATGCCGCGCGGTCTGGTCCGGTCGGGGTGGACCGCGCTCGGTGTGCCGCTGACCCTGATGCGGTCAGCGGCCGGCGAGCGCATCGCGTTGCCGAGCCAGGCCCGGACCTGGTCGGCGAAGACAGGACGGTAGGGGCGCTCCTTGTCGCCGCGGATCTGGTGCAGCAGGCGGGAGAAGGTGCGGGGCTGGCGGGGGCAGCCTGGGAAGAGCCGGTCGTCGATACCGACGAGCGCGGCGGCGATCTGGGCCTTGCCAAGGATGAGGTCCATGATGTGCAGGACCAGGTCGATGCCCTTGTCGGGCAAGACCGTCCAGCAGGTGACGGCGGGGTGGGACGAGCCGAGGCGCTGGAGCCGACCAGCTCGCTGGCCCATGCGTTCGGGGTTCCAGGTGAGGTCGTAGTTGATGCAAAAGGCGGCTTCCTGGAGGTTGATGCCCTCGGAGAGGACGTCTGTGCACAGGAGCATGTCGTAGTCGTTGTGGGGAGTCGGGCGGCCAGCACGGGTTGGTCCGAGTGCCGCGGTACGGGGACAGAAGTGGCTGAGGATCTTGGCAAGCTTGGGACGGGAGGGTGTCTTGTCGGCGCCGACGACTGCGATCCGGCCGCGGTAGACGGCCAGCTTCGGGTCGGTGTCGATCTTCTGGGCGAGCCAGTGGGCGAGGTCATTGATAGTGACTCGGGAGCTGGAGAACACGACCACCTTGGGGCCCAGTGGGCTGGCCGCGCTCTCGTAGAGGCAGCGCAGGATACTCATGCGTTTGGGATCGGTGGGCGCGAGGTCGAAAGCCATCTGGGCGATCCGGCCCAGTAGTGCGGCGTCGGACCCCAGGTCCTCGCGGAGCGCTGCGGCATCGAGGTCTTCGGCTGCCACCCGCACCTGGTCGTGTCCCACACGAGCGCTGGCAGCCAGGAGGCTGTCCAGATCCGTGTTCTCGTCGGGTTCGGACAGGCCTGTGCGGATCTCGGCGGTGAGCCGCCTGTTGGGGATGTACACGCCGCCCCGGTCGAGGTCCGCCAAGGTGCGCCAGCAGCGCTGCTCCATCACGCTCGCGGTGGAGGCAAGGGCCGCCAGTGAGGATTCGAAGCGCTTGAGGACCAGGGCACGGATCAGTCCGACGATCGAGGTCTCCATCCGCCCGGTGGGGACGAGCAGGTACCGGTCCAGGTTGTAGGCGGCCATGGACAGCGGCCTGGACACCATGGACGGCGCCGAGCCGCGAAGCCGCTGCAACGTTCGCCGGTCCTTGCTGTTGAGGTGGGATCCGTCGTACAGGGCATCGACCAGGAGTAGCAGCAGGGTCTTCTGGTGCCCGCTCAGGTGGTAGCGCACGGCGCGGGTGCGCAGGGCGGGACGTGTGATGCCGTGCAGGGCGGTGCGGTAGGCGTGCTCGATGAAGTGCCAGTCCCGGCGGACGAGGCGGTGGTCGAGTTCGCGATGGAGGTGGTGAAGTTGGAGTGGTGTGAGGGCGGGCAGGTCGCGGAGGGCGGCGTTGAGGGGCCTGCTGGCCTGCGGTAGGTGGAAGATCCGGGCCGGGGAGAAGGTGCGGGTGGGTTTCCAGTGGGGTTCGAGGTCGCAATCTGCGAGGGCGAGGAGTTCCCAGAGGTCGCCGGTGTCGTTGTTGACCGGGGTGGCGGTCAGCAGGAGGAGCCACGGGCGGATCTTGGCGGAATTAAGGAGGGAGCGCAGGGCCGCGGTGCGTTGGCGTTTGGGGTTGCGCAGTGCGTGGGCCTCGTCGCAGATGACCAAACCGTAGTCGCGCCACGTTGACTTCCCCGCCTTGACGTCGTCGTAGGTGTTGGTCAGCTGGTTGTATGTCAGGACGTCAGGGTTGAGTCCCCAGCGACCGAGGTGGTCGAGCCAGGTCTCCCTGACGGCAGCCGGGGTGATCACGAGGACAGGCCCGCACGGCAGGTCGGGGTCGTGGTCACGGTTGGCCTCGGCGTAGCTGATGCACTCGCCGGCGATGTAGGTCTTGCCCAAACCAACGGTGTCGGCGAGCAGCGCTCCGCCGTGCTGGCGGCAGATGGCGAGGATCTGGGCGAGCCCGTCGCGCTGGTAGGGCTCCAGTTGCAGTGGGCTGGCCGGCGCATTGACCTGCTCGCCGTACTGGTGCCAGAGCATCTGCAGGTAGACCAGCTCGATCGGGTGGGCGGCGAACAGGGGGGTGATCGCCTCTGCCAGATCGTAGGGCCTGGCGTGGTCCCACAGGTGATCGGCGGCGGCGGCGCCCTGGCGGGAGGTTCCTTCGGGCAGCTTCGCGTTGATCTCAATGCTGCGTCGCAGTCCCGGGGCGGTCCAGTTCGAGGAACCGATGACCGCGGTCACCGCGCCGCCCTGCCGGACCGCGAGTTTGGCGTGGAGGAAGTCGCTTTCGTATCGGCGGCATTCCACCCGAGGATCGGCGAGGAGGCCGGCGAGCTCGCCCAGGCGCAGAGCGCGCTCTTTGGTGAGGTTGGCTCCGTTGACACTGGCGTGCAGGAGAAGGTCCTGGCGGCGCAGCTCGGTCCCGAGGCCCTGGTCAGGCAATGGTTCGTCTGGCCATATGATCTCGGCCCGTTCGCGCTGGTCGGTGCCGATCAGTAGCCGGATGCGTGCTCCCCGGGCGACCAGGCGGCGCAGCGAGCCGACGACGGTGAGCAGTCCGGAGAGGCTGACGAAGCTGGTGACGACGGTCAGCAGGCGGGTGCGGTCGGTGCCGGACCTGAGCCAGGCGGCCAGGTCGCCGGCCACGGTTCGGCCGGGAAGGTGGTTGACCAGCAGGTCGGGAAGTTCATTCTGCGGTCGGCAGGGCGGGTCCATGGGGGATCACCCCGTGGTGGTCAGGAAGCGGGTCAGGAAAGCGGCGATCTGTTGGGTGCGGGTTTTGAGCATGGCCTCGGCTGGCTGGGCCGGGTCGGTGCGCGACGGGACCGGGATGAACTGGGTGGCCAGGGCGTCGTCGCCACAGCCGAGGTCGTCAAGCGCCGCTCGGCTCCATCCGCCGTGGCGTCGCAGGACGGCTCCGGTGTCGACGCTGGCCAGGACGTAGTCGGCGAACCAGTTCCGGTACTGGGGCCACAACGGGACCAGGTGCATCTGGGTCGCCGGGAAGACCAGGTCGGAGTGAGCCAGGTCGCACACTCTGCCCTCGGTGCCGGCCGCCTGCGCCATCGCGTACAGCAGAGCGGACGCGCCAAAGCGCTCGTGACCTTGGCGATGTAGCCGATCGGTGCTCCACTCGGTGACCGGTGCGCGGTGGATCAGGCCGGACAGGAACCGCTGCGCCTGGGCATAGGTGTCGCTCTGGTTCAGCCCGGCGATGACGCTGCGCGCCTCGTTGTCGTGCGTGACGAACAAGCCCTGGGCCACGACCTGCGCCAGCCATCGGCCGGCGAAGTCGTCATGGGCAGCGATGGGGAACTGCACGAACAGGTGGCAGACGATCTGAAACGCCGAGGTCTGGACGATGAACTCGTCCGCGACGACGCCCCGATTGCGCACGTACTCGGCAAACAGCCTGGCCCCGTGATCGGCCTGCGCCACCGCCCCGGCGATCTGCTCCGGTGAGGCGTTCACCGCATTCCGGCGGCGCACAGCGCCGGGCAGGCCCCGCTGGATCAGCTCGTTGACCGCCGAGACGGTGAACACGGCCTCGAGACCTTGGTCACTCATGTCCAGCATGAGTGCGTCGATCCCGTCGACGACGTCTGGAGCTCGAAGCGACAACCGGCAAAGATCGATCTGCGCTCTGGGCAGGAGGGTGGTGAACCCGATGGCGTTGCGGATGCAGAACACTTCGAACGCGTCCTGGGGACCCCCGTACACCCAGGCCATCAGAATCGAGGCATTCAACAGCCGATCGAGCATCTGCAGCACGGGCTGGACGCAATCCTGCGGATCCACGACGCCTGCGCGGGTCAGGACCGGCAGCAAGGTGCCGTCGCCGCGGGCGGACAGCAGGACTTTCAGCGGGATCTGCGGCACCCGATGGTCCCCCAGAGGCGAAAACCTCAAGCGGTCACGCGAGAACACGGCCAAGCCGATCTCCAGGCCGGGGCCGCCGATGCGCTTCCACTTGGTCTCATCCCACCACGACGGTCGCTCACCCAGTCCCGCCAGCAGCGCGGTGAGTCGCTTCTGCCCATCGATCACTATGTATTCGGCCTTCGTCGCAGCCGTATACCTGCCTCGTACTGGCCGGTCCTTCGGAGCCGGCCGCCACAGGAACAGCGGCCCGATCTCGATCTTCGGGTCATGCGCCAGCGACTGGAAGAGCGACGCCACCAACATGGCGTCCCTGACAGCGAAGAGCCGCTGAAACCCCGCGATATCAATCGCCCCGGCGCGCGCGTGACCGATCAATTCCTCGAAAGTGACGGACGTCTTGCCTTCCACGACAAACCCCAAGGCCAAGGAACGCTCCTGCCCTCAAGCTAGCCCCCTGCTCACCACAGTGGCCAACTGATCTGTCCCGCACAGGAAAACGAATCCGGAAACCCGCCCACGCCGACGTGGCGGAAACGGGAGACTGTGCCAGTGAGCCTTCTGCTGCGGCTGCGCCGCTACCTACACCACAGAGCGCATCGCTGGGTCCAGGGGAGCAGTGAGGCAGGGCACGAGACCCGGTCGAAGGTCTGGGGCGTGGCGAGTTTCGTGGCGGGCGGGGCTTGTTCGCTGGTGGCCGTACCACTGAGTTCGTTGCTGGGTCTGGGGGATGTGGGCAGCGGCCGACTTGCCTTCTTCGTCGGGTTCAGCGTGTTCATGGCACTCCTTTGGTGCGGTCTGGTAGGGCCGACCGAGTACTCCGCGCGCACGGTTGTGGTGGTATCCATCACTGGGCTCACAGCGATCGCGCTGGCGGCTATCTACCTGATCTGACGCCGCACCGTACGCTGATGGCCGGGCCTGCGCATTGGTCGCAGGCCCGGCCGGAGCGCGTCGCCGCTTCATACAGCCTTGTCTACCGTGCCGCGTTACGGTCCCCGGTCAGGTTGTCCCCGCTTCACTGCGGTGGCCTCGATGCCGCGGACACAGCGCAGCCAGCGTCCCAGGCGGTTCGCTTCTCCGGGACTTTGCTCCTGCCTCGGGTTCAGCAGGTGTCCTCGCCGCCTGGCAGGCTCAGGCCGTCTGGGCGGTGGGCCTGCTGGTCGGGCTCGATCCGGATGGCCCGTATCTGGCTGTGGACTGCTGGCTCCTCGATGCCGGTGAGGTATGCGATGTCCCGCAGCGGGAGACCGAGGCCGTAGTGCAGGAGTACGAGGTCCTGCTGGTGGTCTGTCAGCCGCCGTACGGCGCGGCTGCCGGGGTGGGCGGCGCGTACGTGGTGGGTGACCGCCTTCCAGGCGCAGGCGGCGGCGTTGGAGGTGGTCAGGATCTCCTCCCAGTGATCGGCGAGGTACTCCAGCGCCGATCGGACCGCGGCCTGGGCGCGGGCGAGGTCCGCGAGGAAGAGGTGCGCGTACTGGACATAGCGGTGGTGGTGGAGTTCGCACAGCGCGGTGAACTCCAGCGGCGGCAGCCGGTTGTAACGGTGGGGCGCGTAGGCGGGAGCGAAGGGCATGTCGGTCTCCCCCGAGTGGTCGTGGCGTGGGTACGGGCCGGAACCGGGCTCAGCCGAAGGTGGGGATGGTGGTAGGTGCCTGTGTGGGGCTCTCGGGTGTCCAGCGCGGGTCGTTGGCGAGCTGGACTCGCTCCCACAGCGGCCTGATGTCTTCCGCCCGGCCGCGCAGCGCGGTGATCAGGGATTCGAGGACCGTCCAGGAGGGGACGGCGGACTTCTCCAGGACCGCTTTCACCGCATGCGCGGTGAGACGGGCCGGCTCCTTGGCGGCGACATCCCGGGGGTCGGGTTTCGCGGCCGCGAGGTACAGACCCTTCAGGGCGGCGTGCAGGTCCGCGACGGCCTGGTCCCAAGCGCCGGGGCGGGCGGCGAAGAACGGGGGCGTGGGGCGGGAGCCGTGGGCAGCCTCCCACAGGCACCGCACCTGCGCCGGGTCCCCTTCGCAGGCGCTGACCAGGTCCTTGGTGATGTCCCAGGACGGCAGCCGTTCCCCGGACAGCAGCCGCGAGACGAAGGACGCGGATACCTCCACCTCCCCGGCCAGGCCACGCACGGACTTGCCCGACGAGCGCTGCAGATACGACAGCGCGCTGCGCAGCTGCGCCTCGGGGTCGGCCGGCGCGCGTGTGATCTCGTCGGCCGCCGAGCCTGGGGGTGCGTCCGGTCCGGCGTCGGCGCCGGTGTGGCCGGGGCGGGTCCTGGGCTGGCGCCGGGCGGTGGCCCGTCGGGGCCGGTTCTCGCGTTCGCTGCGTTGGCGGAGCCTGCGGGCGGCCTTCTCCTTCGACCAGCGGCTGCTGGCCGTGTCGGAGCTGACCCCGATCACGTCGGCGATCGGCTTCCAGCCGATGTTGCGCTCGCGTGAGAGCAGCACCACCGCGGCGTCGAGGTCTTCCATCTCGGTGTGCAGTGCGGCCAGCTGTTGCAGTTCGGCCAGCGGGAGCTTGCGGGGGTCGGTGGAGGTGGCCAGGTGCTGCAGGCGGCGTGCTTCCGCCGCCAGGGATGCCGCGATCCTGGCCACGGCGACGGAGAAGATCGGGGCCGCCGTCTGGCCGGTCTCCGCTGCCTGGTCTTCTTCCTGTTGTTCGCGGCGGGCGTTTTTACGTGCCTCGGCCCGGTTCGCTGCTGCCCGGCACTTTGGCGTGCAGTAGGTCTTGCGCCGGCCTCTCTTGTTGGGCGGGAAAAGCTCGCTGCAGTGGCCACACGTGCTGTGCTTGGCCGGTTCCGTCATAGGGGTCGTCCTCATCTCGTGGCTGGGTGCACGCAATCGGGTGAAGGCGCGGAGAGGTTTTCGTACGCGGACGGCGAAGAGTTCCAGACGGGCCCGCGAATAAACGACGCCGCAGATGATCAGAGGCCGGCCTGGGGGTGGCCGCCGGACGCAACCGGAAATCCGGCCGCCCCCAGATTCGCTTCAGCCGCAGATACGCCGGTAGGAGAGGTAGCTGCGGTTGGCAACGGCGCCCGTGGTGAACACCAGCGCCACGAGTCCCCGGCCCGGGTGAGCCCCGTCAGCCGCCATGAGGACGGCGGTCACCGGTGCCACGAGAGCCCCCAAACGCACGATTGCCGAGCAGGCAACGGCGGGCCGGGTTTCCCGGGGATGCGAGGCGGACATGTTAGTTTCGATCACGCGAGTAACGGACGCCACCCTCGGGTGCCGGCCAGTGCTCAGGTCAGGACTCACAATGAGCTCCTTGATCAAGTGACAAATCAACGGTGAGCCCCGGCAATCAGGTTTCCTACGCCCCGCCGGGGCTCTCCGCATCTCAGAACCCTACAAGCCCGTCGCCACGGAGTGTTAGCCAGCCGTCACACTAGTCGTACGTCCGTCCGGTAACACCTGAGTGATGAATCCATAAATCACCCTCCGTTCGATCAGATCCGGCCGAAATCGGAAAGAAATCGCACGGAATATGCCCCGGAGAACAGCCTGGACAGGGCACCTCCGGCAGACGAAACGGCAAAATTCCCCGCCCCACACCCCCGAACCAGGGCATCCACGCAGCTCACAGGCCCTCCCCGGCGCCAGGCCAGCAGATCACCTCCCGGCCCACGGGGCGTTGCCGGTTCGGTCAACCCCACCGCCAAGCCACCCCGCCCGCCGTCACACCGCGGCAGCACCGGCTCCCGCCACGGGCCGCGACACCGAATCGACCACCGGAACGCTCACCCGTCCATACTCGTCCGGCAGCAGCAACCGGGCCTTCCTCGGCCGGGAGGCGCTACCCCTCCCGGTGGCAATCACATCGGCCTGGCGCTGCCGGAGCTGGCCCCACCCATCCCCTAGGCCGGACCAGGTCGCGGCGGCGACGGTGAGCTTGAGCTGGGCGCCGGGCCACGGGTTTCCACAAGCGATGAGGATCGTGCCGGTACTGCGCAGGTGGGCTCCCAGGCGAGCCGCCGTCCGGGGCTCCATCCGGGCCGGCGGACACGCCAGCACCAGAGCGCAGGGTCCGGCCAGGGTCCGGACGATCTCGGCGAACTTCTCGTCCGGCAGATCGTCGACCAGCAGCATGCGGGCCATCGGCCATCCGTAACCGACGGCCGCCGCCAGCCCAAGGTCTGGCATCCCCACGACGGCGGACCAGGTGGCCGGCGTCGCATCCGCTGGTCCAGCCGCCAGAGCCAGGGCAAGGCCGGTGTCGGAGACCTCGGTGACCGTGCCCTTGGCCAGACCGCCGTACGGGAGCAGCGGGGCGAGCGGGGGCAGGACGGGGACGGTTGCGGCGGCGGCTTGTGTGGCCCGGGTGGCGGGTGAGGTCTGTTCGAGGAGTTCGGCGAGGGAGGGCCGTTGGACGGCGGTGGCGGTCATGGCGTGTTCCCGGCCGGGCTGCTCGGCGGTGTGTCTTTGGTGGTGCCGGTCGGGGGTGTGGGGACGGGGTGGATCGTCGCGGAGGAGTAGAGGTACCAGCCCCAGTCCAGCAAGCCGTCGCCCCATCTGACCAGGGCGACCCAGCGGGTGGATCCCTGGTGCAGGCGCCAGCGCTCCACCCGCCCCGGGCGCCACTCGCCAGCGATCCGGATCTCCACCCACCGCCACCTCGGCTCCGCGTCCCAGCTGCGGCCGGGGCCGCTCATCAGGTCGCGCGGCGCGTAGACCGCATCTCCGGGCAGCAGGTCCGGGCGGTGGGGGCGGGAGAACGGAACGGCGGGGGTCACACCCTCAAGAATATCGCTCATATGTTCGATTCAATAGGGCACGGTCACCAGAGGTCAGGATGGGTACGCGCCCGAGCAGAGAGCACGGCGCAGCAGGGGGCCGAGATCCTGGAGGATGCGATGCCGAACGCGATCGCCAAGCTGTCGATCATCTTCTCTCTGGTTTCTGTGCCTGTAACCGTGTTCGCCGCGACTGGCCCGGGCCGGCACGAGGTGCCGCTGCACCTGGTCCACGGCGGCGACTGTGGCGCCAGGATCCGCCAGCCGAAGGTGTGCGAGGTCCACGGCGAGGTGCCCGCAGGCGACATCGCGCGCGGCTACGAAGCACCGGACGGGCGCATCGTGGTGCTGACCCGGGACGACCTCGCCGACCTGCCCCTCGCCACCACCAAGGAGATCCGCGTCCTCGGCTTCCTGGACGCCGCCAAGGTGGACCCGATCGCCTACGACCGCGCCTACTACCTGGCCCCCTCCATGCCAGCTGGGGAGCGCCCCTACGCCCTGCTATGCCAGGCCATGCGGGAGGCGAATCAGGTCGGCGTCGCCCGCGTCGCGCTGCACACCAAGGAGAGCCTGGCCGTGCTGCGGGTGCACGGCGACATGATCGTGCTCCGGACCCTGCTCTGGCCCGACCAGGTCCGGCCGTCCGCTGGCCTCGCCCCGCACGACATCGAGCTGAGCCCGAAGGAGGTCCAGCTCGCCCGACAACTGATGGACGCCGTCACCGCCGACTTCCGGATCGAGACCGAACACGACGACTACGCCCGCGCCCTGGAAGAAGTCGTCGAAGCCCGCCTCGCCGGCATCGAACCGCCGCACGCCCCCGCCTCCCGCGTCCTGCAGCCCGGCCGCCCCGTCACCGACCTGACCGCCATCCTGGAACGCGCGATCGCCGACGCCCAGGAGCAGCACCCCAAGACGCGCCGTGGGGGGGCCTGACCTGCGGCCTCTCTTCGGTGCCTTGCTGGCATCGCCCCCTACGCTCGGACTCACGGCGGAGTGATCTTGTCACTTCTTCCTGCGCAGCAGGATGGTGAGGACGAGCCGGGCGTCGCGGCGGCGGCCGGGGCTCGGGGCGGCTATGGCGGTGAGCGCGACCAGGGTGAGGGTGAGGGTGTAGCCGCCGGCAATGGAGGTCAGGCCGGTATTGAGGATCGTGTCGAGAACGGGCATGGCGTTGTTCCTTCGCTGGTCGGGTGAACCGGATGCGGGGTGCGCCGGGCGCGGCGCGGTTCTGCCCTGGGCCGCGGCCCGTTGCCTGTGGGATGGGCCGCGGCGGGCGGGTCAGTTGGCGACGAGGTCGTGGAGGTGGTCGGCGATGTCGTCGGTGGGGAGTCGGAAGGCTCCGCACATCTCGTCGCGGAGGGTGGGTCGGCTGTCGATGGCCTCGCGCAGGGCCGGGTCCGGCCGCTGAAGGTGGGTGTCGGTGAGGTACTGGACGAACCAGGCGGTGTTGCGGGCGTATTCGGGCACTGTGGGGGGTGTGGGGACGATGGCCTCGGAGGGGCTGCTTTCGAGGCGGGCGGCTTGGTCGAACCAGTGCTCGGCGTCTCGCAGTTCGCCGAGCCGGGCGTGATGGAAGTAGAGGCAGTAGGCGGCGGTGCCGTTTCCGGCGCCGGCGGCGAACTGCCACCACCACTGGGCTTCGCGGGGCTGGCCGGTCAGGTGGAGCAGGCAGGCGAAGACCAGGCCGCCGCGGGGCTCGATGCGGTCGCGGTCGGGTTCCATCAAGTTGTCGAGCCAGTCTGGCGCCTGGTCATTGTTGATGACATGGGTGGCCAGCAAGCGCAGGTCACGCTCGGCGTAGTCGTGGAAGGTCAGCCCCTGGGAATCGGTCACAGGGGCCGCGGCAAGGGGCGTTTCACCGGGAGCGCACGGGCATGCGGGCAGCCGTGGCGGGGGCAGTTGCTGGGGGGTGCGGCGGGCGGCGAGTTTCTCGGCGATGCGGCGGCGGCCGGCTTCGACGTCGTAGCTGGGCTGGTCGGCGCGGGTGCGGCGGGCGCGGTGGAGCAGGCGGTCGAGGTCGCTGGTCATGTCTTACTCCTCGTCAGCGTGGGCGGTGGAGCTGAGGCGGAGCAGGCGGCGGGGGGCCAGGCGCGCTTCGAGCTTGGCCCTGGCCTGGCAGAGCAGGGACCGGACGGTGGCGGATTCGATGCCCATGACTGCGGCGGTCTTGTCCATGCTGAGGTCGTTGAGGCAGTGCAGGAGGATGACATCGAGCTTGGCGCCGGACAGCTCCAGGACGGCGGCGGCAACGGTGATGCCGATCTCCAGGTCGGTGACGGCGTGGGTGTCGATGTCCCGCAGGATCGGTTCGAACTCGCGCCGCAGGGCGTAGGAGAAGGCGTGCTTCTGGACCAGGGCGAGGTGTTCCTTGCGGCGCTTGGACTCGGCTTCGACGACGTGACGCAGCAGGGCCCAGGCGTAGGCGGCGGGGTTGGCCTGGGTCATCACGTGGTCCCAGTGGTCGGCGAGTTGGGCGAAGACCTCGTCGACCAGGTCCCGGGCGGTGTCGTCCTCGTAGAGCAGGGAGGTCGCGTAGATCAGGTACTCCGGGGCGTGGAGGGCGTGGAAGGCCTGGAACGCTATGGGCAGCGTGGATGCTTCCGGGATTCCCTTGAAGCCGTCGGTGGAGGTGGCGTCGTTCACTCAGGCCTCCTGCAGGCAGTCCGGCAGGGTGCCGCGCGGCTTGGTGGAGCGCATGTCCCGACCGGCGGGCCGGGCGACTGGTGCGGCGAGGGGTTGGAGGGTGGGGCGGCCGGTCTGGGGGGCGTGCAGGTCGATGGGCATAGGGGTTCCTCGGCTCGGGGCGGTGAGCGACACCCAACCGGTCAGTAACTTAACGTACCGAATGATCACCGGAGAGTGCCGATGTGGGTCATCCAACCGTTCGAACACCGGCTTCGTTCACGCAAAGAAGGTAAAAACAAACGGAGCAACACGTTCCGAGGTTTGATCAGCACCCCATTCGCGCGGCACCGAAGCAGCCGCTTGAAGTCGAGCGGCGAGACCACTGGGGGAGTGTCGTGCGGGGCGTCCACCGCTCCCCGTATCCGATGAGGGCGACTATGGCTGTTCATCAGGACCAACAGCGCCAGGCTGATTGTCGCGGGCGCAAGCTTTCGGAATCGGTGGTCTGCACCCGGAGCGCGCGCAAGGATGGGGCAGCGGGCCGTAACGTCGGCCGTCCAGCTCAGAGTTGAGGGGGAAAAGTGTCTGGTGGGCGTAGCTGGCAGGATCTGATCCGCGGTCATCAGAAGGCTAGCTTCATCGGCCGGCACCGGGAGCTGGAGTGGTTCCGGGAGAACCTTCGACTGCCGGTCGAGGAGCGGCGGTTCATTCTCAGCATCCATGGCACCGCCGGTGTCGGGAAAAGCTATCTGCTCGACCAGTTGAGGCAGGGCGCCGAGCAGGAGGGCCAGGCGGTCAGTGCGCGGGTGGACGAGGGATTTGAAAGTCTGTTCGCGGTCGTCGAGTCGCTAGGTAACCAGTTGGTGCGGCAAGGCCTGAGCATGAAGGCGTTCCGGAAGCAGCTCGACGCTGTCCGGCAGCAACGCGAGCAGACAGGCGACGTCCCTGCAGATGCCGGGCCCTCTCCGGTCAGCCGCATAGTGGCTGGGGTCGGCCTGGCGGCCGCGCAGAGCATCCCGGTGGTCGGGCCGATCGCCGGGATGGTCTCCGTTGACCACGTAGCTGAGGGCGCGCATCGGATCAGCACGGTTCTTGGCGAGCGCCGCCGTCGGGGGGAAGACCTGGGCGGTGGCGTGGAGACGATGCTGACCTCTGCACTCCTGGAAGGGCTGCGCGCGGAGTCCGGGCCGAAGCCGGTGCTGCTGTGCTTCGACACCTATGAGCTCCTGGAACCGCTCGTCGACTCCTGGTTGCGGGCTCTGGTAGGCGGCCGCTACGGCGAGGTGCCGGCCGAGACCATGCTGGTGGTCAGCGGACAGCGTTCGCTGGACACCTACCGGTGGGCGCCATTCCTGGCCGTCATCGCTTCCCTGCCGCTGGAGGTCTTCACCGAGGCTGAGGCCCGCCAGTACCTTGCGAGTCGGCAGATCACGGACGCCGAGATCGTGTCAGTCATCCTGGCCCTGTCCGGACGACTGCCGGTACTGGTCGCGACGTTGGCGCAGTCCCGTCCGCAGAGCCCGGACGAAGTCGGTGACCCCAGTGGAGACGCCGTCCAGCGGTTCCTGAAGTGGGAGCCGGACACGCAGCGGCGGAACCTGGCGATCCGCTGCGCTCTGCCGCGGACGGTGGACCACACGGTGTTGGATGTGCTGCATCCCGACGTGACCGATGCTCCGTACCTCTGGCTGCGGTCCCTGCCCTTCGTGCGGGAGTCGGGTGCAGCGATGCGCTACCACCAGGTGGTAAGGGACGCGATGATCCGCTACCAGCGGATAGCTCTGCCCTCGCAGTGGGAACTGACACACCGCGGGCTCGCGAACCGCTTCGGTGCGCTCCGAGCCCAGGCAGCCGAGAATCACAACGCGGGCGAGACCACGGATGTCTGGCGGCGCCACCGCTTGGAGGAGCTCTACCACCTGCTCTGCGCAGACGGTGCGGCCCGGCTGCCCGAGGCCCTGGCCGAGGCAGCACTCGCGGCCGATCTATCCCGGCGAGAGGACGCCCGCGCGTGGGCACAGATGCTCCTCGAGGCCGGTGTCGACTCCGGCCATGCCGAGATCCGACGCTGGGGGCAACGACTCCTGGAGGCGTGGGAGGACACCTGGTGGTCCACCACGTTCGTCACGGCCTTGCTCGACGGCGCCGCACTCGAGGGCCATGCCCGGGCCGCAGCCCTGTCGGCCCGCGCCCGCGCCCGCTACCTCCAAGGGCAGTACCCGGAGGCCGCGGGCGACAGCGACCAGGCTCTGGCCTCGTGGCCGGGCAACCCGCGTTTCCTCTGCCTGAGAAGCGAGATCCACGCGGCCATGGGGCAGTTCCCAGAGGCCGCGCTCGTGGCAACCCGGTCCATCGAGCTGGCACCTAACCTGACGGATGCGTATATCGCTCTCGCCTGTGCCGAGCTCGGCATGAACCACACTACCGAAGCGCTGACGGCGTACTCGAGCGCCTTGGAAGTCGCGCCGGAGAACGAGACAGTTCTCCTTGGTCTCAGCACGGTGCACAGTGTTCTTGAGGACATGGAGACTGCCCTCTCCTTCTGCGAGCGGGCCCTGGCAGTCAGCGAATCGGCGAGCAGCGTGGCCGAGCGCGCAGAGATCTTCGCGGCCACAGGCCGGAGTGAAGAGGCCAAAGCCGATGTTGAGCGCGCACTCTCGATCGACCGCTCTGTATCTGTTCTCCTGGCGTGCGCCGACGTCCAGATCACTCTCGGCCGGACAGACCTGGCCCGGGCCCTCGCCCGGGAGGCCGAACAGATGGCCCCCGACCAGGCTGGCACCTACGTAAGCCTCTCCTGGATCGCCCACCGCTGCGGACAGCTCGACGACGCGGAGACCTTCAGCAAGAAGGCCATCGATCTGGCGCCCTACAACCCTGAGTACGCTTCCTCCCGCGGCACATTGATGTGGATTCTCGGACACCACACCCAGGCGGTCGAGGCCTACGACCGAGCGCTGCAACTACGCCCAGACTGGATCCAGTGGCTAACCGCCAGGGGCTGCTGTCACGAACTCACCGGTGACCTCGAAAGCACCTTTCGTGACTTCTCACGAGTGGCCGAGCTGGAGCCCCAAAACGTGGACAGCAAAATCCACATGTCAAGTCGGCTCATCGCGCTCGGCCGCTACGCCGAGGCACTTGACCGGCTGGCCGATCCTCAGAACGAAACCGCCGACCACCCCTGGATCCACGGCCTGCACGGCTGGACACTGCACTGCCAACGGCGCGAGACCGAAGCCCTCGCCCAGATCGATCAGGCACTGGCCGCCTCTAACCCGCCACCGGGAGCGTGGAGCCTACGCGGATGGATTCACTGGGAGCTGGGGAACCTCGCCCAAGCCGACGAGGACTTCACCACCGTCATCGACAGCGGCAACAAGCCGGTTCCGTGGACCATGATGGGACGGGCCATCGTCCGCTGCTACCGCGGACGCTACGACCAAGCCGAAACCGACTTCGGCCAGGCCATCACCTGGTGGCTCGACGTGAGCAGGGCCGAACTCGCACGCTCCGCATCTGACTTGATCCGCCGACACCGGACCCGCAACCTCATCCCGCTCACCGAGATACTGCGGACGGTCGCGATCCTCTCCTACGAACCGCGCTGGCCCGACACGGAGGATCCAATCCGGAATCTCACCGCACTCCAGCCCTCAGCAGACCTGATCTCCGACTGCATGCAGCTGGTGACTGGTCTTGCCTCCACGGTCCGCGAACATCGACCGCAGGCCCTGCGCTCACAACGCCTTCTGGACCGAGCGGTGGAGTTTCTCCGGGCGATGACCGCGTAGCTCCGCGCGCACACCCGACCCGCCGGGCAGGATGCGGCCCATGCCTTGGCCCCAGCGACGGGCTGGTGCCGCAGAGGTGTCCAGCATCCGCGGCGCCACCATCACCTCACGCTGACGTCCAGACCGGGCTCGGCCGCCGAACCGCGCACCCTCGCAGAGATACCGCCAGCTCATCAAGGCACTGGCGGCGCGCGATGAAGCGCCGCGCCGCCCAGGCGCAGGACCTGCTCGACCAGGGCCGTGGGTGTAGAGCTGGCGGGCGTAGTCCTCGGCGTTGGGTCGCGGAACGGACAACGTGCCGCACGCGGCGAGGCGGTTGCGTTAGAGTCTCGGGCAGGGCTGGACGCGCACCGCCCGAGCCACTGTCACCGGCGCCCACGCCGCAGGTGACGCCGATGGCCAAGGTTCTTCGGGACCCGCGCTCCAAACCTTTCTTGTTCTCCGGCTGCCCTCCGTGGCCGGCGGGTAGCGTGGGAAGACCCGCCGGGGTGGGAGTGCACCGTGACCAAACGCAAGACGACCGCGAGCGCCCAGGCCCGTGCCCTCGCCGCCAGTGCCGACCTGCGCTACGCCGATGCGCTGCGCCAGGTGCGGGCGGGTACGGGTGTGTTGACAGCGGGGCTGCTGCTGATGGAGGCCTCCACCCAACCGCTGCTGCCGCCAGGCGATGACTGGTGGGTGGAGTCCGACGAGTTCGACGAGGAGGAGTTGTTCGAGCCGCCGCGGGACCCGAGGCGCTACTTTTCGCAGTTGCTTGGGGAACCGGTGCCGCTGAACAGCGTGTTGGGCCTCGTAGGCGTAGCGGACCGGGATGCCGAGCTCGTGATCGAACAGCACATCCCCGGCCGGGGCGTCTGGGTCCGGATCGGCGACCGGCGCTTCGTGATCTCGCTGGATGCAGACAGGAGCTACCGGCTGTGCGGTCGGCGCGGATGCAACCAGACAGTCAAGCTATCGGGCCGGTGTTACGACCACTTCCCGGAGTCCGGCGGCCCGAGCCCACTCAACCGGTTCTGCCTGGAGCTCGAGGTCAGCGAAGCAGCCGCCCGGCTCTACCTCGAACGAGAGACCTACCACAGTGACCTGCAGGACCTGCTGAAGACAGCGGCCCGCACTGGGATCGAACCCGACGATCTCCGCGACGCAATCTTCACGTACATCCCCTACCTCAAGGCCGAGCTGAGCGCCTACATCGACAAACTGATCGACGAAGCGATCAACGCGCAGGGCGAGGGCAGTACGGGACAACCGCCCGGCGCTCCGTCCGAGCGTGAGCAGGCGACCAGCTGTACCGCCCAGTAGCAAACCTCCGCGTCGACCACCCGAGGACCCGCATCTCGCCATGGCCACCACCCCAGGCGCCCATCGCCCCAAACCCCGAAAGATCAAAGTAGAGATCGGCACCCACCTCCACCTCACCATCAACCTCTACGTCTCCCCGCAGGCCCTCAAGCTGCTCACCGTCCTGATCGGCGGCGGGGGAGGGCTGTGGGCGCTACTCCCGCGCTGATGCCTTCAGACGACAACCCGCAATCGGCGCGCCGCTCCCGTCATTACTCGTCAGTAACTGGGGGTTGTAACTCCCCGTTCTTTTAACTCCAGAACTAACCGCCGCACTGTCCCCAGCCGACAGTGCCTCCGGCGGGCTGACGGTCCGTGCCGCTGCCGCCACATGCGCTGGGCACCCACGCCGACCTACTGGCGGGGGCTGGCGGGCGTCACTGCGCCAGTCACGGAATTCCGGCTGCCGCCGGAACCGGGCCCCCGGGGCCCTTTCCATGCCTACAAGGTCCAGCAGCTGGTGCCAGTGCCCTGCCGCCACTGGTGCTGCCGGTCGGCGGCCAGTGCGGGCCAGCGGGTGGTCCCGTCCCAGGCCATGAAGGTGGGCAACGAGGGTTCGTCGTCAGGTGGGTCGTGACGTCGGTAACCGCCCGGAGTTGGGCAGGCCGCAGCACCTTGTCCAGGGACCGGACCGGCAGGCGGCTCCGCCCGGCACGCGCACCGGCCACCTTCTCCGGGGGCAACCGCACCGGCCGGACCGTCCACGGTCCGGCCGGTGCGGTGACGGGCCGACGGCGGGGCCGGCCACGGCCCTGACGGCGGATCCGGCGGCGCAGTCCAGGCGGCAGGGAAGGATGGTCCAGCGCATCCGGGCGCTGGCCAGGGTGCGGTAGCGGAGCGCGCCGCGCTCAGCCGCCCGGTCCGCTGTTGGCCGCAACGTTGTTGTGGTTGCCGCCCGGGCCCGGCGCGGGCGGCAGGGCACCAGGGTCACCAACAAGGCGGGGAGAGCGAGGGGCAGACGGGCCACCAGCAGGCAGGGTCGGTCAGGGCTCGATGTGCACGGTGACGTAGAGGTCGCCGTTCTCGCCGCCGTTGGTGCCGGGGTTGCCCAGGCCGCGCAGGCGCAGGCGCTGTCCTTCGCGGACGCCTGCGGGGAAGCGGACCTGGTGCTCCCGGACCCGCGTGGGCGCGCGGCCGGAGCCGCGGCACATCGAGCACCAGCCCTGGTCCTGGTACTTCGGGTTGCCGGCACAGTCCGGGTAGGTCGTGTGGGAGCTGACCCGGAGGGGAACGGTGGCGCCGTTCCGGGCCTCCTCCCGGCTGAGCGTGACGTCGGTGGGATAGTCCTTGCCGCGCCGGGGCGCGTGCCGGCCGTAGTAGCGGTCGCCGATCTCGTTGATGGCGGTGCGGGCCTGGTGGGCATCCTGGGGGCGGTCGTCGGGGTTCTTGGCGAGGAGGCGGGCGACCAGGTCGTCGAGTTCGGGGTAGACGTCCGGGCGAAGCGTTCGCAGGGCCGGGGGCGGCTGGGTGGCGTGCTGGTGGGCGAGGTTCCAGAAGTTGCCGCCGGCGAACGGCGGTGCGCCAGCGAGGGCTTCGTGGAGGACGCAGCCGAGCGCGTACAGGTCAGAGCGGTGGTCGAGGGCACCGTTGAACGCTTCGGGGGCCATGTAGGCCGGGGTGCCGATGAGGATGCCGGTGGCGGTGATGTGGTGCTCGGGGTCGGCGCTCTTGGTGATGCCGAAGTCGACCACCTTCGCCGAGGCGGCGGCGGACTCGGTGTCCAGGACCATGATGTTGGCGGGCTTGATGTCGCGGTGGACCAGGCCAGCGTCGTGGGCGGCGGCCAGGGCATCGGCGACGCTGTAGGCGATGTTCAGGGCCGCGGCGCGGCCGAGGGGCCCGTGCTGCAGAGTGGTGGTGAGGGGCTCGCCGTCGATCAGCTCCATCACCAGGTAGGCGACCTGGCGGCCGTCGAGAACGGTGGAGCCGAAGTCGTGGACGGTGACGATGCTCGGATGGGACAAGCCTCCGGCGACCGCGGCCTCGCGGGCGAACCGTGCGACCTGCTGGCTGCTGTCGGGGCTGCCGTCGCTGGTCAAGACCTTGACCGCGACCCAGCGGTCGACCTTCGGGTCGTAGGCCTCCCACACCTGCCCGAAGCCGCCCGCTCCGATCCGCTCGCCGAGCTCGTAGCGCCCGTCCAGCACGGTCCCCGCCTGCACGAACTCCCCTTCCGGTAGCGGCCGCTGTGTCCGGTCCGTCGGTCACGCTACGCGGATGTACCCCCTCGGGGAGGGGAAACCCGACAGTCGCCCGAACGCGGATGGCCGGACACCTCGTCGAAAGTGTCCGGCCATCCGCGGTGCCGTGCGGGACTACCGGCGCAGCGCCGCGGGGTCGAGGTCGAGGGGGAACGGGTCGGTGAGCGCGGTGGTCTCGCCGACCTGGACGAGGCGGTCGACGTAGGCGCCTCGCTCGAGGTGGCCGAGGTACAGGCGCGGGGCGGGTTCGAGTTCGAGGCGCCAGTAGTGCTCGATGCCGGCCGCGGCGTACAGGGCCGGCTTCATCTTCTTGTCGGTGACCCGGGTGGAGGGCGAGGCGATCTCGATCGCCACCGCGACGTCGTGGGCGCTCAGGGTGGTGCCGGCGTCGGCGGCCGCGGCTGCGTCGGCGACGACCAGGTCCGGGATCAGCAGGCCGTCGGGCACGATGACGTTGACGGCCTCCAGCACCTCGAACGGGGCTTCGGCGTTGTCGATGGCCAGGCTCAGGAGCATGGCCAGGCGCAGGCTGGCCCGCTGGTGCGGAACGCCGGGGTTCGGACTCATCAGCAGCGCTCCCCCGACCAGCTCGATCCGGTTGCGGGGGTCCTCGGGCAGCGCCAGGACATCCTCGACAGTCCACGGCCCGCTGTGCTCAGTGACTGCAACGCTCACGTCATCCTTCCCTTCACCCGATGCCCCCTATTGTCCCCGGCGGGGACCGTGGGCGGTACCAGGCTGGGGTCACGCGGCGTTGGAGAGGAAGACGTGCAGTGGCTGACGCGGCTCGGTGGGCTGGTCGGTCATCGGTCGCCGCCGGCGGCGCGGGCGTCGCCAGCCAGGGCCCACTGCTGGCCGCCGATCGGCGCGGCCAGCGACGCCATCGCCTGTTCGTCGGTGCACAGCAGCAGGCCGTGGCGGTAAGTACCTGGCGCTGTCGGGGATCTTGGCGATGACGGTCGGCCATGCCCTCGACATCTCAGTCTCCAAGATCCCCGACCTCGTCACCCGCGATCAGCTCTGCGTCTCCTCGCGGCGTCCAATAGCGGCCGCATCGGGTACGACGAGCAGCTTGCCGGTGGTACGCCGAGCCTCCAGATCGCTGTGGGCCTGGGCGGCCTCGGACAATGCGTAGCGGCCCGTTACGGTGACCTCAAGCGCCTTGGAGCGCACCCACTCGAACACATCGGCGGCCCGTCGGAGCAGTTCGGACCGATCGGCGATGAAGTCCCCGAGGCTGGGCCGGATCAGGGTCAGCGAACCGCCGTGGGCGAGCCGAATCGGATCAAACGGCGGCACGGCACCACTTGCCGCGCCGAAGAGCACGAGATGGCCGCGGGTTCGCAGGCTGGCGAGGCTCGCATCGAAGGTGTGCGCGCCGACGCCGTCGAAGACAACCGGCAGTCCCTGACCGCCGTTGAGCCGCCTCACCTCGGCTGCGAGATCGTCGACTGCGGAGGAAAGGATCACCTCAGCGGCCCCGGCACGCTTCGCCAGCTCGGCCTTCGCCGTGGTCGACGTCGTGCCGATCACCCTGCCGCCGAGATGGGTGATGAGCTGGGTCAGAAGCAGCCCCATGCCACCAGCAGCCGCATGCACGAGCACCGTGTCGCCCCCCTGAACCGGGTAGGCGTCCTTGACGAGATAGTGCGCGGTCATGCCTTGGAGGAGCACGGCGGCGGCTGTCTCGAAGCCGATATCGTCGGGCAGCGGCACCAGCCGGGAGGAGTCCACGACGGCCCGCTCGGCGTACGTGCCGGGAATCTCCACCCAACCGACCCGGTCCCCGACTGCGACGTCAGCGACGCCGGGTCCAACTTCGACGACCGTGCCGGCGCCCTCAGTGCCCGGGGTGAAGGGCAGCGGGAGGCTGTATCGGCCTTCGCGGTGGTAGACGTCGAGGAAGTTGACCCCGGATGCGGCGACCTCCACGATCGCCTCGCCCGGACCCGGCCGCGGCTGGTCCACCTCGGCCTCGTGCAGCACCTCGGGACCGCCCACTTCGTACACCTGAATCGCTCGCATGACCCTCCAATAACGGCTCATCCCCCACCAACCCCGTTGATGGCGATCCGATTCCCCGCAAGCAGACCAGCCCGCCGCCCCCGCCGAAAGCTGAGACGCCTGCTTTGCACCCGGGTCTGGGACAGGAGACCGAGGCCGTCAAGGGTCGACGAATGCACCACCCGCCGCTTCCGCACCGCCGTGTAGGTGAGCTGGCGCCGCACCTCAGCAGGCGCCGCGTCCAAAATCGACTGGCGGGGGTTGGCGACCAAGTCGCTGCCGGGCCGGTCGGGGTCGAGCGGCCGGGAAAGGGCGGCGAGGTCGACACCGACTGTGCCACGCTCCGCCTGACGCCGGATCGGCTTGTCGGGCAGCTCCTGCTGGACCTTCACCAGGACGGAGGCGTACCAGCGGTGCCCGCCGCGGGAGACGGTGACGGACTGGATGGCAGCCTGACCCTGGCCGATGAGCCGGGCCAGGCGCTTGCCGGAGTTGTGGGTGCGAACTTCGCCGAGGCTGGGCAGCCGTAGTCGGCGGTAGCCGAGCAGCCGGATCCCGGGCTTCTTCACATCGTGGTGCAGCCGGAAGCTGTCCCGGCACCGGCCCTTCTTCTTGTACTTCGGGTAGCCGATCCTTCGGCCGGCCCGGACACCGCGCAGTGAGGCCAGCCAGTTGCTTCGCCTGCTACTTCCCGCGGGGACCGTCCGCTGTTCCGCCGGCGGTCTTGTTCTTGCGGGCGATGCGCTCGTTGTGCGGACCGCCGTTCGCGGTGGTGCACGCTTCACCGGGGGGCTGGCCGCAGGCCGGGCAGGTGCCCCGCAGCCCGCGGGCCCTTCGTTCGTCGAGGATCGGCTGGATCCGCTCGTCGTGGGGCCCCAACAGTCCGGTCGCATGGCAGTTCTGCCCAGCTCCCGCGCCACAGCGAGGGCAGGAGCGTGCGATCCACAACCGGCGGGAGACCTTCTCCTTCGGGGTCCACGACCCGCGTACGAGGCGGTACCGGGAGGCCCGCGCCTCGGCCTGATTGTTGCTGGCCTCGGCCCGGGCGACCCAGCGTTCGATAGTCGCCTGCTGCCTGGGGTCGAGCGCGTCGCCGACGATGGCCGCCTCCCGGACGAGTCGATCCACCAGCCCGCACATCTCGGCGGTCATCATGGTGCGCCGGCCTTCGAGGTTGGCGAGGAGCTTGTCCACCCGCTGCTGGGCGAACCAGATCTCACCCGGCAGCGCCGTCCGGCCACGCGCGGCGGTGGCGGCCAGGTGCTCCGCGGCGGCCGCCACGGTCGTCTCCTCGGAAGCTGTGCGTTCGTGGGAGGCCGTGGCGTTGGCGAGCAGCAGCAGCTGGTGCACTCGGTTGCTCTCCTGGTCCCGGACGGCCTGGTCGATGCGCGCGAACAGGTCTTGGCGGGCCTTGGCCTGCACGGCAAACCACTGGTCGAGGTCTTGGAGGGCCTGGTCGACTTGGGAACGGATCAGCGGATCGAGCGGACCCAGGGAGCGGATCTCCTCGACGATGCCGGTGACGACCACCACCGACCCGAGCTTGCGGCCGTCGGCGAGGCGTCGCAGCAGCGCCTTGGCGCGGGCCGCCGTGTTGGGCGTCCCCGCCGCCGACCGGTATCCGGTGCCACCGGATCGGGGACCACGGCGGGCGGCGAGGATCTCCTCCACGGCGGGGGTGCGGAAGCCATCTGGAGACATGTGGCACTCGTCGAGGCTGAACCACTCGGTGTCTCGGGCGGGGGCCTGGGTGCCGATGCGCACCCGGCGGGAGGTTCCGGCGCTGTCCAACCGGACCCGGTGCACGTACCGGCGCCGGACCAGGGTGTCGACGTCAACCGGTACCGTCGCGCCGAGGACCGGCTCGATCAGGTCGTCGTCCCACACCGGCGCCACCGCGCCGTCCAGGTGCAGGCGCAGCCCGCGGGTTCCGTGTTCCCAGGCGATGTCGACGACGGAGCCGAGCGGCTCGCGCAGGTGGACGGCGCCTGGGTGGTCCTGGTCGAGGAGCCAGGCGATGGCGGCGGACTTTACGTAGAGGTGGTCGGCGCTGGAGACGTCCCGGGCCCGGCGCTCGCACACGTGCAGGCCGGTCGGATCGGGCAGGTGCGCGAAGTGGCAGACGCGGTCGGTGTAGAGCTTCGTGGTGAGCTGGGTGCCGCAGCCGCCGAGCAGCAGCCCGCACCAGAAGGTGTCCTCGACGTGCCGCCGGCGGAAGGCGTCCAACTCGATCGCCTCCAGCGGCAGGATCAGCGGCTCCTCCGAGTCCGCGCCGCCCAGTACCGCCGTCTGGATCCGCCGCTTGTCACCCGGCAACGACAACCCCCCAACAGGCGCCTGACCACGGACTCTCATCGTGCCACCGCACCGAAGCCCTGGGCGGGGCAATGCAGAAATCGCCCGCCGGGAGCGGTGCGCCCTCACGGCGACGGCCTGGCCCTCGCCGACACAGGCTGGTGCAAGGATGACCAGATGGACGAAGCCGTACCCAGCAGAGCCGAGCAGGTCCACCTCTACCTTGAGACGCTGCGGGCCCGCATGGACCCCGACCAGTTCCGTGTGCTGCGCCACCTCTTGGACGGGGCCTTGCTCGCGCTGTCCGGGCGCTCGGGCGAAGGCGAGGTCGACCTCGCCGACGAGGACGAGGTCTACAACACCCCGGAGGTGCAGAAGGAGCTTCTGGCGGCGCTGGCCATCCTGGCGACCGGCACGCTGGAGCACCACATCGTCGACCTCGGTGACGGTGCCTCCGTGGTGATGACGCCCGAGGCGGCCAACGATCCGGAAGCGGTCCAGCGGATGCGCGAGTTCGTCGCCAAGCAGCGGGCCGAGCGCGAGCACACCGACGCCGTGCTGCGGGGCATCGCCGACGCCTCCCAGACCTGATACCGGCCCGCGCCGGGGCGCCGGCTCGGCCGCTGGTCAGCCGCGCCGGCGAAGGTGGAAGGCGACATCTGAGGACGTCTGGCCGGCCAGCAGGGCGAGAGGCTCCAGCAGCCCCTCCCAGAGCGCGTCGGTGCCCTCAGGCTGCGCCCCGGTCAGCCGGCTGACGGCCGCCTGCGCCTGCTCCCGGGTCAACGGCGAGGGCAGCATCGGATCGGCGAGGGCTTCGTAAACGCCCTCCACCCTGGCCAGCAGCTGCTCGCGGCGCTCCTGGGCGGAATCGACAGACTGGGCGTCGCGCGCGATCAGCAGGGCCGAGACCGGAACGGACAGCGCGGCGTGCAGCTGTCCGAGCGTCGGCTCCTCCGCCAGCTCCGCCACCACCTGGTCGGACAGCGCATCCTTGCCGTCGACCACCCGCTCCAGGATGGCGATACCAAGCACGGTGTAGGCGCTGACGCACGGCCACATCACCGCCTCCACCGCATCGGTGTACCGATAGGAGGCACGGCGCACCTCATCCAGCGCCCGCGACCGGAAGGTGAACCGGGCACCATCATCGAGGTGCTCGGCGTGATCGGACAACGCGAACAGCCGGTCCAGTGCCGCCCGGGAACTGCCCCACTCGTGCCGCACCTCGGTCATCGAGAAGTGCAACGAGGCCAGCGCCTCGAACTCGGCACCGCTCAGGACCGCCAGCTGTGCCCTACTAGGAAACCGCACGGCTCACCCCTCCCCGTTGGTCAACGCCCCGCGGCCGCCCACGCTACCCCCGCCGGGGCCGTGGCCGGCGAATCCCCCGGACGGCATCACCGCGGAGGCACGACACCGAGGTGGTCAGGGCCCGGCGATGATCCAGGTCACGAACACGCTGGCCATGGTCTCGTGCACCCGGTACACGACGCTGATGCGGTCGCCGGTGTCGGAGGCGGGATCGGTGCGGGCGGTGTAGTCGTCGACCTCGGGGTCGGTGCCGCCGGGCACCGGGATACCCAGCCGTGGGTAGAGCGCGAGGCGTTCGACGAGCTTCTCCACCGCGTCCAGCTCGCCCGGGCGCAGTTGGGCGAGGGCGGCTTCGGCGGTGTTGGAGAGGAAGACGTGCAGCGGCTCGCGCGGCTCGGTGGGCTGGTCGGTCACCGGTCGCCGCCTGCGGCGCGTGCCCGGGCGAAGGCGTCGCCGGCCGGGGTCCACCGCTGGCCGCCGATCGGCGCGGCCAGCGACGCCATCGCCTGTTCGTTGGTGCGCAGGAGCAGGCGGTGGCGGTAGGTGGCGACGACCTCGGCGACGGCGGCGAAGTCGCCGATCGGGGAGGCGTCGAGGGCGGCGGCCAGGTCCTGCTCGAACTGCTCGCGGTCGCCGGGCAGGCCGTAGCGGGACAGGGCGGTGCGCAGCTCGTGCAGGGTGGCCGGCCGGGTTGCGGCCGCGTCCTGGTGGTCGGGCTGGGTGGTCACCTGGTCCTCCTCGGTGGTGGCGGCCGCCGTGGCGACGGGCTGCAGGTTCGACGGTAGCGGTTGGCGGGCGGGTGCTGGAGCGGCCGGCAGGGATCAGAGTTCGGGGACGCAGACTCGGCAGAACTTGTAGTTCTTCCTGCCCTTCGGACCGGTGTGTTCCTTCACCCAGGACAGCGCTTCCTCCCTGGTCATCGCGAGAAGGGCCGGGTAGGGGTAGCGGGTTGCGAAGTTGTCGTCGCGGTTCTGCTCGGGCAAGTGGCTGTAGGTCTGCAGGCAGAACTCGTAGCGACTTCCCACCGGCCGGTCGTGCGCCGAGCCGGTCCCTGCACCACGCATCGCGTGGACAATGCTGGAGCATGGCGTGCGGTGGAGCGTGTGCCTTCCGGCTGCGAAGGGATAGAGCTCCGGTTGCCCGTACCGACGGCAGCGCTCGTCGACGTCATCGAAGAACCGGTCGAGCCCGTCGCGGCCCCGGGCGCAGGCGGGACATCCCTCACCGAGGCACTCTTGGCCTTCAGCCGCTGGTCGTTCCGCACCGGGTCGGCTGATCATGCGGTATCTCCGAGAGCTGCGAATGCCGCGCTCCAGGGCGACATCGTCGGTGCGCGGCGCGGCGGGATCGAACCAGCGGGTCGGGGTACCGGCCTGCCGGACGTCCAGTGCCAGTTGCGCGGTGTAGGGGTTGCAGCCGTCCGGGTAGAAGGCGAGGGCCAGGTCCGGCCGGTCTGCCACCAGGCGGGCGTCGCGGCGGCGGGCTGCGTCCGGGCAGTACTCGATCCAGTCTCGTTGGCGGGCCCGCCGATGGCCGGTTCCGGTGGGGCAGTCGGGCGAGCAGAAGGCCCACGCGACCGTGCGCCGGGTGGCATAGATGCCGTTGTTCTTCGCCCATTGCGCTGCCCAGGTCTCGGGACCGTCCTGGCCGGTGGTCACAACCTCGATCCGTCGTCCGTCGTCCTGGGTGGCGTCGTGCCATGCCTCCAGGAGTGCTTGCTCGACCAACTCGCGGCCAAAGAGGGTGGGCGTACCGGTAACCAGGATCCACCGGGCGTCCAGCGCCAAGCGGATCTGCCTGACCTCGGGGGTGCCGTCGGCGGCTGCGATCCGCTTCAGCAAGGCCGGCGTGACGAGGCGCAACTGGGTCCGCCAGAGATCGTTGGCGCACCGCAGGAGAAGAACGCCGTCCTCGAGGCGGCAGGCCTTGGCTCGGGCCGCAACGGTCTCACCGACCAGGGCTGACCACCATGCGAACTCGTCCTGCGTCGCGACGGCCGCTGTCACACGCCCCTCCTCGTCCCCGACGCCTCCGCACGGCAGTCTCCCGCACCGAGCGCGACGATGACGGCAAGACCGCGAGTCTTCGCCTGTCGCCCGTTCGACCACTCCCTGCCGCCGACGCTGCTGCTGGGCTGATCCATCAGCCGTTCACCGCCTCCCGGACCGCACCCGTGGCGGTATGGATCTGCTCGGCGCGCTGGCGCAGCGCCTGGACCGCTTCGAGGCGGCGCACGAGCAGGTGGCGGGCCGTGTTGGTGCGGGCCTGCTCGGCGGCGCGGTCGGCGGCGGCCACGGCCGAGGCGTGGGTGGGGTGGCGGTGGGCGCGGCGCATCGCGGCCGCGTGGGCCAGCTCGGCCTCGGCGTCGGCCTGCGGGAAGCGGGTCAGCAGCACGAGGGCGCTGGCCCGGTACTCGGCGGCGGCGTTCTGGACGGTGAGCAGGTCGGACGCGCGGATACCGGCCAGGTCGGCGCCGGCGGGCCGGCTCCGGAGCATCTCGGCCCGCAGCTCGCCCCGGACGTGGGCGACGACGGCGTTGACGTCCTCCCGGTCGGTGAGGTCGGCGGATCCCGCGAGCACCAGGGCCACGCACTCGCGGATCGCTGACCGGGTCGCCCGCACGCTCCAGCACGAGGCGCACAGGCCAGCGGCCCGCTCGGCGCCGCACTCCTCGCACGGCAGCGCTTGCCGGGCGGCCTCGGCGGCCGCAGCCTGCGCCTCACGGACCGCACGGCGGGCCTCGGCCTCGGCGCGCTGCTGCTCAGCCCGCTGACGGTCCGCCACCTGCTGCTCGGCGCGCAGCATCGCGTGCCGGTGCAGCCGCTCGTCGACCGCCGTACGGCGCTGCTCGGCGGTGGCGCTGTCCGGCAGCACGGCCACCGCCTCGTGGACCAGGGCCCGGCGGGTCGAGCGGCGGTCGGCGAGGCGCTGCTCGCACGTCGTGCAGTCGGTGCCGGTGTCCAGGCGGATCCCGTCGTCGCAGGCCAGGTGGGCACACTCGCGGCGCTGCGGCAGGCCCTTGGCAAGCAGCCAGCCGACCGGGTCGGTGACCAGCGCGCTGCCGCCCTGCTCGCGCAGCCGGAACTTGAGCCGGTCGGCCAGCGCGGCACCGGCGTTCTCGTTGCCGGTCCAGGCAGCGATGCGGCCCAACTCGGCCCGTACGGCGGCCGTGATCCGGCGCCGCGCCCAGGCCCGGTCCAGGCGCTGCCACAGGCACTCCACCGAGGCCAGCACCGGGGCTAGGTCCTGCGGCGGCTGGGGAACCACCCGTCGGCGAAGGCCTCGCCCCGACAGCTCCGGCTGCTCCTGGTCGTGGTGGTCGATGGCGCTGGGGTTGGGCTTGTCCCCGCGCAGCGGGCCACCCTCGCCCTGGTGAACGCCCGGCCGGCCATCGACCGTGTCGTCCAGGGCGGTGCCCGCGTGCTCCTCGCGCACGCCCGCGCGCTCCGGCCGACGGTGCTCAACCACGACGTCGGCTCCGCCGGAAAAGCCACCATCCACAGTCACTTCACCCACTACATCAGCCACAGGAGAGTGAGAGGCGTGAAGGGGGGTCGTATCGTCCAGGTCTGAAATCTGGGCCTCGGCCACCTCTTCCACCCCGCTGACCTGCGAAGTCTCACCAGTCACAGGCGCCTCACCCGGGGGGGTCGCAGCGTCCAGGTCGCTGGCGAAACCCGCAGCAGTGCCCCGGGCGGCCTCCCGGCACACGGAACCGGCCGACTCCGCCGGCTTCACCAGCCCGGCCCGGTGCGCGGCCGCCACCGCGGGCAGCACCAGCCGCGACCGGGACAGCAGACCGCCGACACCACGCCGCGGACGCTCCACCAGCCCCACCTCCGCCAGCCGAGCCAGCACCGGCACCGCCCCGGCCGGGGCGCAGCCCAGCATCCGCGCCAGCGTCACCGCCGGCCGCCCGGCTTCGGTGTCCACCACACCGCCGCACAGCCGCACCCGGCCCTTGTCGTTGGCCTCCAGCACCAGCAGCAGCGCCGCAAGACGGTCCGTCGCCGCCCCCCGACCCGTCCGGCCCGCCAGCGGCCCGGCATCGGTCACCGAGCCGCCCCGGTGCGCCCAGCCCGGCGCGAACAGCGCCTCCACCAGGCCGTGCAGCACCGCGAACTCCTTCTTCGTCAGGTTCAGCGGATGCCCCGCCTGCCCCCGGGCCGCCCACAGCGCGCCCATCCGGCACTTCAGCGCCTGGTCGTCGTTGTAGTCGCCCTTGAAGGTCTCCATCGAGACGCAACCGCTGGCACGCACCTGACGCACCACGGCCTTCATCCGGTCCGCGGACAGCCCCAGCCACCGGCCAAGCTCCGGCTTGCGGATCACCACCACACCGGTCTCATCCGGCGTACGCGACATCAGCACCACCGCCGCCAGCCGCACCGCATCCGACGCCCCGGCCAGACCCGGCTCCGCCAGCAGCGCCCGCACCGCACCCCGCAGCCGCGAACGCATCACCCCAGTCAACGCCAACGGCGCCAACACCGCCTGCCGCTCACGGCCGGCCGACGAGCACTCCTGAGACGTACCGGCCTGAGCCGGAACCGCGCCAGTAGCGCCAGCGGACTCCTGGCGCTGGCCCGGCACCATCGCGACCGCCGCGCTCACTGGACACCCCCCGACCGGACGCCGAGAGCACCCGGGCACGACGGCGCGGCCGCCACCGAAGGAGCGGCGGAGGACGGCAGGGGCGGGGCGGAGGCAGGAACGTCGACGGATCGCACGCGACATACAGGGGTCGAGAACCCCCACCCGTGTGACACGACAGCCCCACCCAAAAGAGTGATCTGCGTCACGACGGGCTGACGGCGCGCCGGGCGCCCGACAACCGGTCCGACAACCCGTCCGTTGCGAGAGGCCAGGCAGGGAGCGGGAAAACGGCCCTCGGGCCGACTGAGCACGGGACCAGGGACGCCGAAACCAGTGGCACCGACAACGGCACCACGGATACGGCGAGACTGGCAGCCCGCAGAGCGGTGCTGCAAAATGACAACGCCTCCTAGCAGTAGGTGGGCACAACAAAGGCGCCCCTTGTGGGTGCTGGTTCCTGGTAGAACCTGAAAATCGCCAGACCGACCGGTTGGAAGCCGGAGGTCAGGCCCTCGCTCAACGAGTTGGAAGCTCGGAGAGCGGTGAAGTGAAGGCCGCGCAGGGCTGGTGTTGGAAGCACCAGGACCGGGAAGCGGCCGGGCGGTGTAGACCGGGTGGAAGTCCCGGTCAGGGAGCCGCCCGAAGTCGGCTACGTCACCTCAACAACCCCCTCAGGGGGAGAGGTGCGGCCGCACACACCAACGACGGCACCCCGCCGGAGCGACTCAGAAGCAGTCGCCTCCACGGCGGGGTGCCGCGTGCGTGTAAGGGCGCGGGTGCGGGTACGCTGATCCATGTCGAGACCGCCTTGGGCTTTAGGTCGTCGGCCGTGCCCCCGGAGTGCAGCCTCGCGGGGGTTAACCATGTATTGATCGTTGTCGGGGATCAGACTACTCCCTCGACACTCGGTGCACGTGAGCGCTAACCGTCCGTGTCGATCTGACGCTGCGAAGCGCTGATAGAACGACAAGCTCGTTTCGGTCATCGGGGGTTCCGCAGCTCACGCAGATGCGCGATGAACTCGACCGCCTCCGGTGCGTGCGAGTACCGGCTGTGGAGCACCTGGCCCAGGTCGGCGGACACCATCGCCAGCGACGGCAGCGACTGCCGATCGCCCCGCAACGCTCGCTCGCCATAGGTCAGCGCGGTGTCCAGGTCGCCTTCACGGGCGGCGACTACGCCGAGCGTCACTCGGGCCTCGGCGATGCGCATGGGAGCCCGCTCGGTCCCGTCGAAATCGGTGTTCGCACGGATCACCTCGTTCGCCAACTGCTCCGCGAGCCGGTCCTCGCCGACGCGCCTGTATGCGTCCATCCGGTAGAAGTCGAACTTGGCGGGGTCCACCACGAAGTGGTTCTCGATGTTCTCCGGGTAGGGCAGGGTCTCCAGCAGCAGCCGGCCCTTGTCCAGCGCGACCTCGGTCTGCTGACGGTCCCCCAGCCGCGCCCATGCCTTCGCCTGCTGGGCGTAGAGCTGCGCGGCCACCGACTCGTTCGGGGCCGCGGCGATCCCGGCCTCGGCGGCGGCGATGACACCGCGGTAGTCACCCCGGGTCAGAGCGAACCAGGCCCGCATCTCGTGTGCCCATCCCTGGACACTGAGTTCGCCGGCCTCCGTGCCGAGCATCAGCGCGGCCTGGCGGGTCGCCTCCGCGTCCCGCGGCCGCCCGGAGTCGTACTCCACGCACCCCACCAGCAGTGACAGCTTCCCGGCGAGGGCGATCAGCTCGCGGTGCTGAGCCAGGCTCACTCGCTGGTGCTGAAGGCCGACCACGCGGGCGAGCCAGGCCCGGCCCTCGATGAGCAGCTGGTCCGCCGGCATGTAGGCGTACTCGCAGCACAGCCGGTCCGCAGTGATGCGAAGGGCGTCCAAGGTGGCAGCATCGACGTCGCTCGCGCGAAGCCGGGCGATGATGTCCACAGTGTCCATGCCGCTGACCTGGAGGATCTCAGCACGACCGTCCCGCCGGCTCCGTTCCGGGAAGAACGCGCCGGTAGTCGTGCTGAACGTTGCGGCGATGTACGGCTGGTACTTCTTCGGCTGGTTCTCCCCCGCCTCCCAGCGCTTCCACTGCCGCAACAGATCCTGCTCGCCGACCTCCTGATCGGCGGGCAGACGAGCCATCAGCGCCCGCACTGCGTCGAGCTGCGACCAGTCCCGAGCCGCACGCTCCTCAACCATCCGACGTGCCCAGTCGGGACGTTCGTCGACCATCGCAACCCCTCCCTTTGCACTGTCTCTGACGCGGCGAGTGTGGCACGGAGTATCGGTCAGGCGGAGGTGACAGAAGCCGGTGACATCTCATTTGTCACCGCTCCGCGTCACTTTCCGTAGCCCTCCGATCGAGGAACGGTGATCTCTGCCGGGTTCTCCAGCGACCCGGCTCAGCAGCCGGATTGAGGGAGTGACAGGTGTCGATCGACTTATGCGAGCGGAACGCCGAGGCGGTTCTGACCCTCGCCGTGGCCCTAATCAAGAGCGTCAGCCCGTTCCGCCAGGTCCAGCAGGTCTCGCGGGGCGTTCGGGCCTGCGATCAGGACCAGCTCATGGATGGTGGCGCGAGCGGCCTGGTGGGTCTGGATGGTCTCCGGCGCGACGGCTTCGGCGCGCAGCAGGCAGTCGAGGGCTTCCCCTCCGTGGCGCCTCTGCGCGTGGGCTCGCCCCAAGTCCATCAGCAGCCGACCTTGGCGCTCAGGCGACAGGCCGTCGGTGTTGATGGCGAGGCCGATGTCCAGTGCCTCTCCTGCGTCCCCGAGGTCGACAGCGGTACTCACCGCCTGGATCTCGACGTTGACTGGTCCGAACTCCAGGTTGAAATCGTTCCTGTTCTCACCCAGTCGAGCGGCGATCGTCCGAGCCTCGTTGATCTCCTCCTTGGCTTCGGCTCGGGCACTGGCACGTGCATGCACCAACGCCAGCGCGAGGTGGAGGGACCCGAGTACGGAGAGCGCCTGCGGCGAGCTGTCGCCCTGCTCTCGCAGGGCTTCGATGGCTGTCCGGGCGGCGTGTTCGGCTTGGCCGAGGCTGCGCAACCGGACGAATGCCTGGACCATGCGGAACACACTGGCGCAGACGTGGAGCGGCTCACCGGATCGTTCTGCGGCGAAGACGGCGCGATCGGCGGCCACCCAAGCGGCGTCGGCTTCGCCTTGGCGTACAAACGCAGCCGACAGGGCTTGATAGGCCCGGGAGAGCAGCAGGTACAGCTCGGCGCGCTCCTGTTCGGGCACGGAGCGCGCCGCCTGCTCCAGATTGGGGAGCAGGTCTGCGGCCAGGGTGCTGACCTGAGCCAACTGTCCCCCGTGCGTCAGTTCCCAGAGGTCGTCGACATCGCTGCGCAGCGCTTCAACGGGCCTGCCATCGCCGCTGCCGGACAGCAGCGTGCGGAGTGCCGGGTGCCCGGAGAGCAGCCGACGCGTCTCATCCAGGTCATTGGACAGCGCGAGTGGGGCGGGAGCCGATGACTGTCCGCCGAGGTCTGACGGAGCGCTGGGGCGCAGTTGCTGGACAGACACGCCAAGCTCGTCAGCGAGTTGCTGGAGGAGGTCAACCCGCTGCACCGGTTGGATGCCTCGCTCCACCTGTGACATCCAGCTACTCGTCTTTCCGAGCGCTGCGGCGAGCTCGGCCTGGGTCCGTCCCCGCTCTTTGCGGTACTTCTGGACGCGCTGCCCGAAGGCACGGTCCTGTGGATCAACGTCCCTTCCCGTTGGCTTCATCATCCCTCCGCTCCAGGACGCTTGCTGAGCCCCGCCAACTCGTCGAGGAACGTCACCTCAATGCCGGCCAGGAACTGCTCGCGTGCCGCGAGGAAGTGCTTGGTGTGCGCCTGATCCTCGTGGGCTTGGAACGCGGCGCGGTCGGCGTAGAGCTCGTAGAAGACCCTTACCAACGGCTCGTCGACCGGGACATGCACGGCGTAGACCAGCGTCCCGGGCTCTGCGCGGATGCCTGCGGCGGTCTGCGCCACCAGGTCGTCGAACTGCCGCGCAGCCGTGGCGTCTCGCAGGGTGAAGCGCACTGTCAGTGCATATCCGCTGGGCATGGGCTGGCCTCTCTATCTGCCATTACGTCACGGACAGAGTCTCATACTGGGCAGCAAAGTGCTATCTAGCACTCTGACTCTTGACTCGCACTCACAGTGCTAGTAGCTTCAAAGTATGCCGAGCGGCACGGAGAGTGATCTCCGAGTCAGAGCGGTGTCTGTGCAGGTAGTCGGCGCCCTCGTGGGCGTCGGCTGCCGGCACTGAGCAAAACAGCGGCTGTCAGCCGCCTTCGGGCGGTGGCGAGGTCGAGGGGTTGAGCTCTAGCTCCCCCAAGCGCCGGACGGCTGTACCTCATATCGAGCAACACCAGAACGACCCTGAGCAGCGTGCTGCGCTGCCTGTCCGCCAGGACCACCCGACATCGGGCCGGCCCTGGCGGGCGGAGAGAGCAGCAACCTCTCGCCCTTCTCCCCCTCGACCTTCCCCGGGAGGACCCCGATGTCGACCTACCGCACCCGCTCCCGCCGCGCCTACAACCGCGAGCCCCTCCAGCTCAGCAAGCTCAACCCGGCCGACATCGACATGCTGCCCGGCCTGCAGATCTCCATCGTCTGCCGGAAGTGCAACAGCTGGCACCGCATCGTCGGCAAGACCGACCTCAAGGTGATCCAGCACGGACTCGGCAACGGAGAGAGTTGCCCCGGCGGCAACCAGCAGGTCCAGATCGACATCACGCCGGAGCAGTGGCTGGCCCGCCGTCGGCGCCAGCAGCTGGAGGCGCTGCCCGCGCAGACTCGCCGCGCGGCCCGCCAGCACTTCAAGCCACTGCCCGCCGTGCCCGGCCCGGTCCACCTCATGGCCACCCCCCGGCCCACCGTCGAGCTCACGGCGAGCGAGCGCACCGAGCAGTGGGAGAAGCTGCAGCCCCACGTCAAGGACACGAACGACCGGCGGGCGGAGCCGCTGAAGGGCGCCATCGGTCCGATCCGCGGCGCCAGCGTGCCGACCGAGCAGCGCAACACCCAGGAGCAGTCCCAGGCGCTCGCCAAGGCGCGCACCGCCCAGGCGATCCGCGAGGCGAGCCCGCTGCACAAGGTCCGCAAGTCGGCGGGCAACGGCACCGCCCAGGCGTCCGTCGCCTGACACCACTGGGCCAGGCCCGCTTCCAGAACTGAATCACCCTCACCAGCCAACCGCGGCGGCCCGGAACTCTCCGGGCCGCCGCTTCGCATCCCAGGAGATCCCCGTGCGCTACGCCATCGTTCCCCGCGCCCTGCTCGAGCAGCTCATCGAGATCAGCACCCCGAAGGTGAAGAAGAACGCCGACGCCGAGCAGCCCCGTACCGACGAGCGCCGCACGCCCGCCGAGGACCGGCTGGTCGCCGCGCGCAGCCCGCTGCGGTCCGGACCGCGCTGGGTGTTCCGCCGGCCGATGCTCTACGCCTCCGGCACCCCGGCCCCCGTCCACGCCTGATCCGCCAGCGTTCTCCTGCGCCGCTGCCCGTCGCCGCCGCCCCGGACCCCCGGTGCGGCGACGGCGGGGGGACGGCAGGAGCTGCTCCCACCAACAGCGACGGCCCCGGGAAGGCGATCCCGGGGCCGTCATCGTCGCGCCTAGCAGAGAGGCAACGACTGTGCTGCACACCATGATTGCACGCCCCGAGCTGAACCCGGCCGCGGGGGACAGCGACCCGGACATGGACGAGGCGCTGCGCCGGGTCCGCCAGGGCGGGGGTCGGCGATGACCACCACGACCTTCGGCACCGGCACCGCGCCCGGCCTGACCACCCACGACCCCGTGCTGCCCGCGCCCCGGCCGGGCCTGTTCCTGCGCCAGCGCCTCGGCGGGATCACCGCCCACCTGACGGCCGACCAGGACACCGTGCACACCGTCCGGGCCCTGGCCCTGACCGTCCTGGTCGCCCACGGCGTCGACCTGGACACCGCGCGGGACGCGCAGCTGGTCCTGTCTGAGCTGATCGGCAACGCGGTTCGCGCCTGCGGGGCGCACGTCCCGCTGGTCGTGGAGGTCCACCGCGCCGAGCACGACGCGGTCGTCACCGTCCACGACCCGCTCTTCGGCGCCGGCCCGCGCCGCACCGGCACCGCCCCCGACAGCGACGAGGCGGAGACCGGCCGCGGCCTGGTCCTCCTCGACATCCTCGCCCCCGGCTGGACCGTCAAGCCCTCGCCGATCGGCAAGCTCATCCGCTGCCGCATCCCCGCAGCCGGCTGACCGACCGCCCCTCCCCCCGCGCCCGCTGCGCCCCGGACCTCAGCCCGGGGCGCAGCGGCGCTCCGTGAACTTCCCCGGCCGGAGGCCACATCATGAAGCACCGCGCCCGTACCTCTTCCCCCGCCCGCCGCGCGTACTACGACGCCGCCAGCTACCGCCGCTGGATCGCCTGGCAGATCGGCCCGCGTCGCGTCGGCGGCATCTACCGGGGCCCCTACGTCAGCGACACCCCCTACGAGGTCCTGGCGATCGACCCGGGCCCGCGCGAGGGCTGGCCGGCCTGGCAGATCACCGTGCGCACCCTCGGCGAGGACCGGATCCGCCAGCACTGCACCGCCTGGGACCACGGGCGCGACGTGGTCATCGACGGCCCCGCCGCCGTGACGGTCTGGGCCCATCACACCCACGCCCACCACGCCAGCACGGTCGCGTGGCTCAAGAGCGTGCGCCCCGCCGAGACGGCCGTGTGCCCGCTCACCGTCAGTACGGGCGCCTTCCGCGAGCAGCTTCACCTCCTGGACGAGATCGCGCACCCGGACACGATCGCCGCGTTCCAGCGGCTCGCCCACACCGCCCAGATCGCCTGACCCGCACCACGACGCAGAAGGAGACAGAGCCATGGACTGGCGCCACCGCGCGGTGTGCCGCGAAGAGGACCCGGAGCTGTTCTTCCCGATCGGGAACACCGGCCCGGCCCTGCTGCAGATCGAGGAGGCGAAGGCCGTGTGCAGGCGCTGCCCGGTCATGGAGCAGTGCCTCCAGTGGGCCTTGGAGACCGGCCAGGACGCCGGCGTCTGGGGCGGCATGAGCGAGGACGAGCGGCGGGCGATGAAGCGCCGCGCCGCCCGCAACCGCGCCCGCACCGCCTGACCACCCGTGCCCGACATCCGCTCACCCAGCGGCCCCACCCCAGGCGAACACCGCCTCCGGGGCGGGGCCGCTGGTTCTCCGGCCTGTCCGGACCTGGTCCGGACAGGCCGGAGAGCCTGCCGGTCGGCGGCTCCAGCAAGAAAAAGAGGCCCGTTCGCCGCGGGCCTCTCGCGCGATCCGCTTGTAGAGGAGCGAACCGCATGTCCCACGGTACCCGTACCGGGGGTGCGTCGTGAGCACTCCGGTCGACATCGAACCCGACGAGTTCTACGCCGTGCGCCACCCGCTGCTGGCGGTGGCGGCCACCTTCGCCGCCCTGTCCACCACCTTCACCTCGCAGGCCGACGACGGCCTCGACGACACCGCCCCGGAGGCCGGTTCCTGACCGGTCCCTCCGACATCTGCACGTCCGACGTCGGCGCGATGAAGGCGCTGGCCGCCACACCAACAACCGAAGGGGAACGCACCGTGCTCACCATCACGACCACCGGCAGGATCGCCCAGCTGCGCGACCGTGCCCTCCAGGCCGAGACCGCCCTCGCGGCCCCCAACCTTCAGTTGGAGGACGCCCGGGAGGAGCTGCGGACCCGCGACCTGGAGTCGCACTCCGCGCGCGCCGACCTCCAGACCGCGCAGTCTGACTCCGGACAGAGTCTCGTTGCCAAGACGAAGGCCAGTGAGGCCGTGACCCGTCTCCTGCTGAAGGACGCGAGCGAGCGGCTCGCCGACCAGAACCGCACGATCACCGAACTGCGCGCCGAACTGGAACAGGCGCGGGCCAGTCAGCCGGCCGACCCGGCCCTGCCCGAGCACGCGGTGATGGCCTTCCGCACCCTGGGCGGCGGTCTGGTCACACTGCTTGCCGTACCGGACGAGGACCGGTACGACCGCCATCCCATCTATGGCTACCAGTGCCTGACGTGTGGCGACGAGGCCAGTGGCGCCTTCCGGATGAAAGACGGTCGCCGGTGGGCCAACGAGCACGCCGCCGTCTGCCGGGCAATCCCGACCGGGACCGCCGCCGGGAAAGCCGGCGTCCGCAGCTGACCGAGGCCGCGTTTCGGGCCCGGCTGCCTCCTCTTCGCCCGCAGCGGCGGCCGGTTTCGGAAGCGCGTGATCGCGTTTCGGGAGCACCGGCCGCCGTTTCGGCATCACCTTGAACGAGCCTTCTGGAGGCCACCGTGACCATCACCGACTGGCCGCGCAACGCGGCCCCGACCGATCCCGACCCGTCCCCGCTGGGCTTCGTTTCGCTCCCGCCGGGGCCCGCTTCGGCAACGCCCGAGTTCGTTTCGGAGGCGCCCGACACCGTTTCGGAAGCGGCCCCGGCCGCTTCGGGAGCACCCGGCGCCGGCCGCGCGATGAAGATCCTCATGTTCGCCCTGACGAGTGTGGCGGCCGTCGGCGGGATCCTGGTGGGCGCCATCGGATTCGCGATGTCCTACGACACGCTGTCCGGCGTCGCCCTCAACTCCTGGGGCTTCAGCGCGCAGCTCGCACCGTGGTTCCCGGTCGGCGTGGACGCGAGCATCGTGGCGTTCCTGGCCCTGGACCTGTACCTGGTCCGCAAGGGCACCGCCTGGCCGGTGCTGCGCCTGGCCGCCCACACGATGACCGGTGTGACGATCTGGCTGAACGCCAGCTCGCAGGGCTCGATCCAGGCCGATCCGGTGCGGGCGGTGGCGCACGGTGCGATGCCGTTCCTGTTCGTCATCGGGGTTGAGGCCGGCCGCCGCCTGGTCATCCAGAAGGCCAGGCTGGAGGCCGGGACCGCTGCCGACCGGGTGCCGCTGCACCGCTGGCTGCTCGCCCCGCGGGACACCCCGAGGTTCTACCGCCGGATGCGGCTGTACGGCATCACCTCCTACCCGGAGATGGTCCGCCGCGACCAGGAGCTCATTGCCTACGAGCTGTGGCTCAAGCGCAAGCACGGCGGTGACCTGGGCAAAGCCACCGAGGACGAGCTGCTGCCGATGACGATGGCCCGCTACGGCTACACCGTCGCCCAGGCGCTCGCGATGCCGGACGAGCAGGAGCAGGCGGCAGCCGAGCGCGAAGAGGCTGCCGAGCGCCGGCGCCTGGAGGCCGAGACCCGCCGGAAGCTCGCCGAGGCGAACGCGCAGGCCGAGGCGCTGCGCGCCGATGGCCAGGTCGAGACGGTGCGCGCCCAGGTCGAGGGTGAGACCGGGCAGGCCCGCGCCCACGCCAGGGCGCAGGTCACGGCGGCCGAGCGGGCCGCCGCGCTGGAGGAGCAGGCGCTGGAGACGGCGGTCATGGCCGAGGCCCGCGCCCGCACCGCGGCCGCCGAGCACCAGGAGGCGATCGAGCGCAAGGCGAAGGCCGACACCGACCTGGAGGCGGCCAAGCTGGAGCGGGCCGCGGCCGAGGAGCGGCGGGCGGCGGCGGAGGCCGACAAGGTCGCCGCCGCGGAGGCCCAGGCGATCGACACGCAGACGATCGCCGTGGCCCGCCGGGCCACGGCCGAAGCGGATGCGGCTGCTGCCGAAAAGGAGAAGGCCGCCGCCGAAACACGGCGGGCCGTCGCCGAAGCGAACCGCAAGACAGCGGAGGAGGAGGCGCGCCGAGAGGCCGCTCTCGCCGCCATCGAGGAGTCGAAGAAGGCCGCTGCCGAAGCCGAGCGGGCTGCTGCCGAAACGCGGCGGGCCGTCGCCGAAATCGAGCGGCGCGCGGTCGAAGCGGAGGACGTCGCCAAGCTGAAGCCGCGCGAGCGGGCGGTGCGCAAGGTCGCCCGGATGATCCTGGCCACGCCCGAGCAGGATGCCGAGCAGCTGCCGCTCGCGGAGATCATGAGCGAGCTGGCGGTCTCCTCCTCCGCCACCGCCTCCGAGTACCGCCAGGAGGCCGCGGACCTGCTCACCAAGGGCTACCGGCCCTGAAGAGCGCCGGGTACCCCGGCGGTGGCCGGTCGTCAGGCCGGACGGGGGCGTTGATGTCGCCCCCGTCCGGGCCTTCATCCAACCACGCCACGCGCGCCCCGCGCGGCGAAACAGCACGTCACCACCGCAGTCACGTCCGGCTGTTCGTAGCCGTCCCCGACCACCCGACGAAGGGTGGGTGCGGGGGCGGTCACGGCCGTCCGGCCGGCAAGGAAGACCAGAGGAGGAACCGGTGAGCAGCACCGCCCAGCCGCCGGCCTGGCGGCGCGAGCGGACCGAGAAGCGCAGCGAGCAGCGGGCCCAGCGGGTCGGCGCGCACGCCGCGCGACTGCGCAGCGAGGCGGCGGCCGACGGCCCGAAGGGGGCCGCGGCAGCCGAGTGGAACATCCTGCGATCGACGATCAGCCGGCTGCCCGAGGCGGCCCAGGACGGCGAGTGGATGCAGCTCGCCACCGCCCTGCAGAGCCTGTCGATGGCCCTGGCGAAGCGTCACAGCAAGTAACCGCGTTCGGGCGGGTGGATGCGAATTACGCATCCACCTACGCAACGTACGCGTATCTGCCCGCACCTAACGCGTAGGCGGGCGCACGGGCGCGCGCGAGAGTACCCGCCCACTATGCGTAACCGCAAGTCGCCGCCCACGGCGGCCGCACCCGATCTTCCGGGCCGTCACCAGGCGGCCCACGACCCCTGTTTGGTGATCCACAACACCCCTTGGGAGGGGACCGATCATGGCTGTCATCGAGGCTGTTGTCGGCGCCGGAGTCGGCGTCGCGAGCATGGCCCTGTCCGTGGCGATGCAGGTGCTCGCCAACGGCGGGCAGACCGTCACCGCCGGCATGGGCCGGCGCCACCGCGGCGGCGCCGGCCGCTCCGGTGGCGGGGTGACCGGAGCGCTGAACGGCGCGCTGGCGAAGCTGGAGATGCCCCGGCTGCACATCGCGATGTTCACCGCGGGCGGGGTGGGCCTGGCTGGCACCGGCCTCGGGCACCTGATCTCGACGGCGACGACCTGGGCCAACAACGCGGTCGCCGGCCTGATGACCGACTGGGTCGGTGTCGGGCTGGGCTGGCTGGTGTCGCTGGGTGCGGCGGTGGTCCTGCTGATCGACATCCGCGACGACCGGTGCACCCCGCGCACCCTGGCGCTCGCCGCGTCGATGCCGTTCTTCGTGACGGCGATCCCCGGCAAGGTCGGCGAGGGCGCGGCCGCCGCGATCAGCGCCATCGCCCACTTCGTCGGCCACCTGGTGGCCTCCGCCTTCGGCATGCAGTGAAAGAGGAGCACCCTCCATGGAACTGCTGATCATGATGGCGCTCGCGTACGCGCTCGGCGGCGGGGTCACCGCCGGGCGCGAGACCGCGGCGCAGCACACCAAGACCCCCAAGCCGCCGAAGCCGATCGACCGGACCGAGACGGGCAAGAAGATCGCCCAGGGTGCGATCAACTCGGTCGCCCGCGTCTACACCTTCACCTCCGGCGCGAAGGAGGGCTGGCGCAAGGCATGGCCGGAGACCAAGACGGCCATCGCCGAGCGCCGCGCGAAGGTGAAGGCCGACCAGGCCGAGCGGAAGACGGCCAAGGAGGCCGCCAAGGCAGCCAAGGCGGCCGGGCAGCCGGAGCCGGACGAGGACGGGATCGTCGACGCGGAGATCGTCGAGGACGAGGTCGTCAACACCTCCGGCCCGAAGGCGCCGAGCGCCGAGACGATCGCCGACGCGAAGGCGAAGGAGGCGGCCGACGCCGCCGCGAAGGCCGACGCCACCGTCCACGTCCACGTCCACACCGACCCGCCGCCGCCGACCCCGGCTCCGGCTTCGTCGGCACCGCCCACCGCCCCGCCCCCGGCTACCGCGCCTGCTGCTCCGGCCCCGGCCGCGCCGGTCGTCCCGGCTCCGGCCGCGCCGGCCGACGCGGCCGGGGCGGTCCCGCCCGCGGCTGGAGCGGATTACCCGCCGCTGCGGATCGTCAAGGACGCCGAGCCCGCCGCTGGTGGCGGCGGGACCGCAACCGCCACCGCACCGAGGAGCACCATGACCAACCTGCCCACCGCCACCACGCTGGTCACCGAGGTGAACGGCGTCGAGTCCCTGATGAAGTACCTGGCGCAGCTGGCGCGCTGGGCCCGGATGGAGAAGGACGACGCCACCGCCGCGATCACCCGCCTGACCGAGCTGCGCTCCAAGGCCGAGCACGCCCTGAACGCCGCGACGGCCGCCAAGTACGACAAGGCGACGCTCGCCGAGCTCGCCGCGATCGTGGAGAAGCTCACCGAACTGAAGGCCACCCGGGAGGAGGACCTGCGCACCTCCGACCTCGCCGAGCGCAACGCTGCCCAGTCGTCGGCCAACGTGTGGGCCCGCCACGGCGGCATGCAGGAGGCCCGCAACCAGTCGGAGGTCGACATGGCCGAGACCACCACCTACGGCGACTGACCAGCAGCCTGACCTCCCGTCACCACTTCGAAGAAGGGGCCACCCCCGCATGGCAGAGATCACCTACGGCCAGATCCAGGACGGCCTGGCAGCCCTCGCAGCCGCCACGGCCGCCGAGGAGGTCGCCGCCCGCGAGCGGTTCGCGCGGGTCAACTTCAAGGTCCGCGAGGCGGAGCGCAACTACCACGCCATTCGTGAGCTCGGCTTCGACCCGCTGACCTTGAACGACTTCCAGCAGGTCGGTGCTGCCCTCGTCGGCCAGGCCACCGCGGTGGCGGCCGCCGCGAACAGCGCGATCGAGCTGAACGGCATGGCCCGCCAGGCCGGCCTGGCCATCGAGCGGCGCCACGGCGGCTACGACCGGGCGGTCGCCTCCGCACCGGTGCCGGCCGCCAAGCGCGAGGCCTACAACAACCGGCTCTGACACGGCTGCGCCGCCCCGGTCGGGCACCAACTCGCCGCCCGCTCCACCAGCCAGGTGGGGCGGGCGGCCTGGTGCCCGGCCGAGGTGCCACAACCGGTACCCGCACCCGCCGAACGAAAGGGAGATGGCCGATGCGCCGCGACCCCATGGACCTGATCTACCCGCTCGGCATGTTCGGGCCGGTCATCGTCCTGCTCGCCGTTCTGCTCGCCCACTGAACCCGGAAGGAACCCGCACACGATGAAGCGCACCCCCGCCCCGACCGGGACGGACACCGCCGCCGAGCAGGGCGCACCGCTGAGAAGCCGGCTCGCGCGCGGCGCCTGGCGGCGCCTGCACCGCAACCGGCGCCACCTGCCTCCGCTGGCCGCCTCCGTCGTCCTGGCCGGCTACGGCCAGGCCCTCACCAACGCCCCGCACGGGATCGTCGGCGCCCTGGCCGCCGACGCCGCCCTGCCCGCCGCCGTGTTCGCGGCCCGGGCCTGGCGGGCGAAGAAGCCCTACACCGGGCGCACCGGCAGGTTCCTGCACCGGCACCGGGCGCTGCCGACCCCGCCGGACCGGCCGATGCGCCGCGCCGAGCTGGTGCGCACCTCGGCGGCCGCCACGGCCTGCGGACTGCTGCTGACCGCGATGCCGATCACGCACTGCGGCCCCTTCGAGGCGCCGATGACGGGCTGGTGGTGGCTGGCGCTCACCCCGGCCACCGCGATCCCGTGGTGGTGGCGGCGCCGGATCCGCGCCACCACCGAGGACGTCCCGCTCGACCAGGAGGCGCGGATCGCCCGCTGGGCGGAGAAGGTCGGCGCCAGCCGCGGCGCGCTGCCCGGCTCGACCCTCACGGACCCGGTCGACACCGGCGACGGGGCGTGGGAGGCGGTGATCGAGCTGGACGGCGGCCGGCAGACCACCGCGACCGCGATCTCCGCCACCACGATGATCGCCTCCGCCTACGGGCTGCCGATCTCCTCCATCGCGGTCGACGGCGTGCCGGGCGGTGCGGCCGACAAGGCCAAGCTGCTGGTCTACGACAAGAACCCGCTCAAGAACGTGCCGGTCTTCCCCGGGCCCGAGGCCCTGGACGTGAAGACCGGCATCGCCCGGCTCGGCCTGCACATCGACGGTGGCCCCGCCCAGTACCAGATGTGGCGGCCCGGCTGGGGCGCGGTCCACACCCACATCTCGGGTGCGACCGGCTCCGGCAAGAGTGCGCTGCTGCGCTCGCTGTTCGCCATCGAGCGGCACTCCGGCCTGGTCACCAGCTGGGGCGGGGACCCGCAGGAAGGCAAGTCCTTCGGGTTCTGGCAGGACTACCTGTCCTACTTCGCCCCCGGCGTGGACGAGTGCATGGGCATGCTGATCGCCGCCGACGCCGAGCTCACCCGCCGCTCCAAGGCCTCCGCCCTGACCGTCTGGTACGACGAGGACGGCGACCTGATGTTCGGCGACACCGACTGGTCCCCCACCCCGGAGGAGCCGCTCATCTCGGTGACCATCGACGAGTGGCAGGACGTCTGGGGCAACTACCCCGAGGCCCTGGACTACGCGGTGCGCATCGCGATCCTGGGCCGCAAGGTCGGCATCAAGCTGCGCCTGGTCACCCACCTGCCCACCCTCGACTCGCTGGGGACGCCGAAGCTGCGCCAGCCGCTGACCGCGGGCAACAACATCGCGTTCCGCACCACCGAGCGCTCCGCCGGATACGTGATCAACCTGCCCGCCGACCCGAACGACATCCCGGCGGTGTGGCCCGACGAGCCGGGCGTGCCGACCTCCGGCATGGGCTACCTCAAGGGCGTCGAGGAGCGGGCCGCGATGTTCCGCGGCTGGGCCCCCGAGCGGTCGGGGATCGCCACCCGGTGGGCCAAGCGCGGCACCCCGGCGGTCGTCTCCGCCGAGGCCGCCGAGGAGATCGGCCCGCTCTACACCGAGTGGCGCGACCGCCTGGCGGCCCGTCGGCGCGGCGAGCTCCCGGCGGTGCCGGGCGTCACCGACGAGCCGCAGGAGGAGACGGTGGCCGACGCCAAGCCGGCCGGGAAGAGCCGGCCGCAGAAGAAGGGCAGCGGCGCCGGCACGGTCGCTGCGGCGAAGGTGTCCTTCGACAAGCTGTCCGCCCCGGCCACCTCCTTCGACCAGCTGGTCACCACCACGGTCACCACCGGCAGCGCCCCGGTGCGCGGTGACAAGAAGAAGGCGATCCTCGCCTTCCTCGAGCGCGAGGAGCAGGCCACCACCGGCATCATCGCCGCCCAGCTCAAGATGCCGCTGTCCACCGTCTCCTCCACCCTCAAGCGCGCCGCCGAGAAGGGCGAGGTCATCGACCTCGGCCACGGCGCCTGGGGCTCCCTCACCGCCCTTGCCGCCGCCTGACCCACCCTCACCCACCCCGCCCGCCGCCCCAACCCCGGGGCGGCGGGCACCACCCACTCCGCGAAGGAGACGAACGCCATGGACATCCGCCACCCGCTCATCGCCGGCACCACCACCAGCGGCAAGACCAGCCTGCACCTGATCCTCCAGGCCGAGGCGGCGGCCCGCGCCGCAGGCCCCGCCACCCGGGGCGCCGAGCCCGCTGCGCCCGCCGTGCCCGAGCTCCCCGCCGTCGGCCGCGACGACCGGTACGCCGACGCCACCGCCATGCTGACGGCCGCCCAGGCGATCGTCGGCCTGCGTCACGCGGCCCTGCCCGCAGCTCCCATCCGCCCGCAGCTCCCGCCCGGCCGGCCCCCCGTCGTGCTCGTCGTCGACGAGGCCGCGCCGCTGCTCACCAGCGACGTGTTGGACCGGCCGGAGGTCGCGCGCCTGCTGCGCGAGCTCGTCGGCATCGGCCGCGTCAGCGTGATCCGCACCGAATCCTGACTCACCGCCAACCGCACCGGCCCGTCTTCGAAGGGAACTTCCGCCATGACCTCCACCCACGCCGCCGCCCGCTACGCCGACCTGGCCCTGCAGCACGAGGAGGCCGCCCTCCTGGCCGACCCGGTGCCCCGGCCGCCGGCCGACCGGCTCATCGACGCCGCGAAGGGCACCGTCGCGATCGGGCACCGCCCGGACGGCACCGCCGCGCTGCTGCCGCTGTGGAACCAGTACGGCGCCGTCCACACCCTGATCGCCGCGCCCACCGGCTCCGGCACCAGCACCCTGCTCGACCACCTGGCCGCCGCCGAGCACGCCACGCCCCTGATCGACTCCCGACTCGTCAACGGCCGCGCCGTCGCCTACGGCTTCGCCACCACCGGCCAGGCCGACCACGGCGTGCGCACCGCCACCAGCCGCGGCCAGGCCCTCGAGATGCTCGGCGACGTCTTCGACACCATCGGCCGGCGCCGCCCCAGCACGGACCCCGACCTGCCCTATAAGCCCACCACCGACCGGCCGCTGATCACCCTGACCCTCACCGACTGGCCGGAGATCGCCGCCGACGAGGAGATCGCCCGCCTGGCCCACGCCATCTGCATGACGGGCCGCACCGTCGGCGTGGCGCTGCGGGTGGCGACCTGGTCGGTGCGGCTGATCGACGGCGCCGAGATCACCCACCGCCTCAAGCGAGCCACCCGGATCCACCTCAACCCCCAGTACGGCCCGGGCATGGGCACCCTCGCCCCGCACGCGGCCGCCCCCGCCCGGGCGTTCCGCACCTGGGCGCCCGCCACCCGCTGACCCGGCCCCACACGCCCTCTCCCGGCCTCTCCCGGGGCCGCCGGACCCGCCCGCCACCGGGCCGGGCCCGGCGGCCCTGGAAGGCGCCGAGCCGCCCCCACACCCCGCTTCCCCGCCCCGCACACAGCCCCCGAAGGAGCCCCCGGTGAACACCCCCGCCAACGCCCCGCACACCGCCGCCGACCGGGCGGCGGACCCCCAGATCAACATCCTGGAGACCGGCTACACCCCGGTCATCCTCGACGGCCAGATCCTCGCCGTCCCGCTGCGCCCCGCCCCGGACGGGCCCGAGTTCGTGCCCGCCATCGTCGGCGGCGAGGCCGTCGCGGTGCCGGTCCACAACCCGCTCGCCATCGCGGCCGCCGCGCAGCCCCAGCCGCAGCCGGCCCCGGCCGCCGCGGCGCCGCTGGCGGCCGAGCAGGGCATGCCGCTGGCGGTGCGCCAGTACCTGCTCGTCGGCTCGCTCACGGCGCTCGCGGCCAGCGGCGCGGTGTGGGTGCTCGGCGCCGCCGTCGCCGAGGTCGCCCCGCACGCCGACAAGCTCGGCGAGGTCCTCAAGTGGGCCGCCGTCCTGGTCGGCGCCGTCGTCATCGGCGCGGCCGCGCTGCTCGGCAAGCTGCGCGCCGTCACCTCCGGCGCCACCAGCGGCAGCGGAGCCTCCGCCACGGCCGCCGGCGACGGCGCCACCGCGACCGGCACCGTCCTGGCCCTGGTCCACCGCACCCACCAGACCAACATCGGCCGCCAGTCCGCCGGCTGGCGCGGCTCCATCACCAACCACAACGGCTGAGCCCACCCGGCACCGACCGAAGGAGACGCCCCGTGCGACAGCGCTTCGCCCGCCTGCTCCAGTTCCTCAACCGCCGCCCCGCCCCGCTGTGGGAGGACGACGACCTGCCCAGCGTCTACCTGCCCGCCGGTGAAGAGCCGCCGGCCCCCGACTCGGACCCGGAACCGGTCTGGTGCACTGCAGGCCCCCTGGTCCGGGCACTCCATGAAGCCGCTGCCGCGGAAGCCGACCGGCTGCGCACTGCCGCGACCGGGTCCTGATCCGGCCGACCGGTCTCGCCTCCGGCCCGCACGCTGCCCACCCGCCGCACTCCGGCCGGGTGGGCGGCGCTGCGTCCGGGGTCGGGGCCGGCCGACCGGCCGCAACCCCAGTCGAGAGGACACCCAGTCGTGGACGTCACCTTCGCCACTCTCATCCGCCGCTACTCCGAGGACGTCGCCTACCTCGCCGGCGGGGACAACGGCCCCCTGCAGGTCCCCGAGGAGGGCTTCACCCCCGAGCGCTTCACCGAGCTCGTCGAGGAGGCCGCCGACTACCTCGACCGCATCCCCGTCGACCCGTACTTCGACTACGCCGAGGAGCTCCACCAGGCCGCGCGCTACCTCAACGACGCGCTGACCGCCGAGCCCGGACCCGTCCAGCACGCCTTCCTCGCCAAGGCGAACAACTGCATCAACGTCGCCGAGCCCGCGGCCCAGGACATCGCACTCAGCTGCTGATCCGGTCGACCGGTCTCACCTCCGGCCCGCATGCCGCCCACCCCGCCGTACTCCGGCCGGGTGGGCGGCGTGTGTCCGGGGACGGGGCCGGCCGACCGGCCGCAACCCGACCCCGCCCTGGAGGAACCGATGGGCTACGCCTACTACACCGTCACCCGCCATGACGGCATCGAGATCGAGGCCGGCTACGCCGTCGAGGCCGTCTGCGAGCAGGACGGCTGCACCGAGCAGATCGACCGCGGCCTGGACCAGCTTTGCGGCTCTGAGCCGGGCGCGCCCGAGGACGGCTGCGGCGGCTACTTCTGCTCCCGCCACCTCTACTACCCCGACTGGGAGAGCGAGGAGCCGCAGCCGCTGAACTGCAAGCCCTGCGTCGAGAATCGCGACTGACCGGAGGACCCGTCAGTGCGCGCATCCGACCTCGATCCGACCGGCGAGCGGCACGGCGGCACGCCGACCTACCCCTGGCGCAAGGGCCCGGCCAAGGCGGTCCTGGCCACCCGGCGCCAGCTGCGCGAGATGGGCCTTCGCCCGGGCGGGCAGGACGTCGCCGCCCAGGTGGTGTGCCGGCGCGGCAAGCGCGTCGGGTTCCTGTACCGCGTCGACCAGGCGCTGCCCGTGCGACCGATGACGCCGCGCCGGGCCGCCGCCCTGGACCGGGCGATGGCCAAGCGGCAGACCTGCCCGGTGTGCCGCACCCGCTACGACCACTGCCTGCCACTCAAGACCCTCGGCAGCTGCCTGCCTTGCTCCGACCTCACCGAAGCCGAACGCGACCAGCTCGCCGCCCTCACCGCTTCCTGACCGCCCAGCCGTTCCGTCCCGACCACCATCGGCCAGCTCGTCCTGACAAGGAGCCAGCGATGTCCCAGCAGTGCTTCACCACCGCTCAGCAGCCCGACACCGAGGAGCCCGACCTGAGGAACGCCCCGCACCCCAACCGGCTGCGCGCCGCCTACGACGAGCTGGACCCGCGTGCGGCCGTCGTGCTCTCGATCTTCTCGCTGCTCATCCTGACCGTGCTGGTCCTCAGCCTCGGCCCGTACGTGCTGCACGCCCTGCGCTGGATCACCCAGCCCGAACACTCCACCATCCCCGCGGAACGGCTGTGGAACACGATCAACAGCCCGATCCACGCCTACCTGGCGCAGCACAGCACGGGACTGGCGGCCGGGCCCCGCACCCTCTACACCGCCTGGGCCGTGGCCGGGGTGCTCATCCTGATCCGGGCCCTGCGCCGGGGCGCCACCGTCGGTGTCCAGCTCGGTGCCGTGGTCTTCGGCGCGCTGACCGTCGCCATGGTCTGGTCCGGCACCAACGCCCAGGCCCGGCCGGTCGCCGCCGGCCTGGCCGCGCTCGCCTGGGCCGTGCTCGCCGCCCTGGCCCTGACCGGCAGCTGGATCACCACCCACCTCACCGTCGTCAACCAGCCCGCGCCCACCGCGCCCGCCACCGCCCCGGCCCCGGCCCCGATGCCGGCGCCGGTCATCCCGGTCACCGTCCAGGTGCCCGAGCCGCGGATCGAGGCCGTGGTCGTGGACGTCCAGCGCCTGCAGGTCGACATCAACGGCCGCCGCCTCACAGGCGGCGACACCGACCAGAACTGACCCACCGACACCTGCCGGGGCCGCCAGCCGCGCGGCCCCGGCCCGCACCGCCGACACCCCCGCATCGACCTGACCGAGAGGAACAACCCGCAATGACCTGGGCCATATCCCGCGACGCCCGCCTCGCCGAACTGCGCGCCCTCATGGCCGAACGCGCCGCCGTCCTGGGCAACCTGCCGCCCGGCACCGCGGCCCACGGCATGACCAAGGAGGTCAACGCCATCTACGCCGAGATCAAGGACCTCGAAGGCTCCCGCGGCATCGACCCGCGAATCCTGCTCGTCCTCCTCGGCCTGGTCGCCCTCTTCCTGTGGCACCTCGCCAGCTGACCCGATCCGGGCACTGACGCTGCCCACCAGTTCGCGCCCCGCCGCTCGGCCCACCCGGCCGGACGGCGGGGCGCCCTGGTGCGCGGCGCGGCCACCCGGCCGGACAACACCAGCAACGGACGGAGAACCACCGTGACCGCCACCGACCGCGCCGCCCGCTTCGCCACCGGCTACGCCCTCCTGCGCGCCGCCGCCGCGATCGGCGACATGTGGGTCCAGACCGACACCTGCGCCCGGATCAAGGGCGCCACCGACACCAACCCCGTCATCGACCGCGACGAGCAGGCCGGCACCGAGACCGTGCACGGCACCCGCGAAGGCCGACTCGCCTGCGCCCACCACTGCGCGACCTACACCGCCACCCAGGCCGCCGCTCTCCTGGTCGGCTCGCGCGTACTGGGCCTGCGTCTCAACCCGGGCCGCGTCGCCGCCGCGCTGGCCGTCTCGTTCGCCACGCACTACGTCGCGGACAGGCGCCGGCCGCTGGCCCGTCTTGCCGAGGCCACCGGTAAGAGCGCCTTCTACGAGCGCCTCACCCCGATCTGTGGATCTTTCGAGCTCGATCAGGCCTGGCACCACGGCTGGGAAGCCGCTGCCGCCCTCATCCTCGCCTGACCAACACCACCGACAGACCCGGAAGGAATCCCGATGAGCACCAGCACTACCTGGGCCACCGCCTGGCCCGAGGGCGTCCTCGCCCGGTACCTGACCGTCGGCGGCGCTCACGTCGACCTGCTGGCCCGCCGGTTCCGCACCAACTACACCGCCCAGGGCCGCCCCTACGTCAGCGACCGCTGGTACGAGGTCGACGGCTTCACCTGGACGTGCCGGGGCTGCGACACCCGCGGCTCGGTGAACGCCTTCGGCGACCCGTACCTGCCGACCGAGCGGAACAAGGCCCACGAGGACGCGAACGGCCACGCCGCGGCCTGCCGCTCGATGGCCCGCCCCGGCCACTGACGCACCGGAGTTCTCCGGGCAGTGACGCTGCCCGCCACCGCGCCCCGCTTGCTGGCCGCCCAGGCCTGGCAGGCGGGGCGCCGTGGCGAGCGGCGCGGCCGCCCGGCCGGACCCCAACTCCTTGTGATCGGAGAACCGTGGCTTCCGAAACCAGCGCCACCACCACCGAGTCCTGCGACCGCCGACTGCTGCGGCTGGAGCGGATCGAGTCCCCGCTGATCGCCCAGCTGGCCGCCGCGATCGGCCACCTGCGCACCGCCGGCGAGCACGCCGACCCGGCGGCCAGCCTCGCGCACTACCCCGGCCGCACCGTCCGGGACCTGACGGGCTGGGTCGGCGGCAACGTCCAGATGGTCGCCGAGCTGCTCGTGCCGCTGATCGCCCCGCACACCCGGGTGGAGATCACCAGCTACGGCGTCCTGCACCAGGACCCGCCCGCCGGTGACGCCCTGACGCTCGACCTGACCACCGCCCTGCGCAACCCGCCGGAGGACCCGGCGGTGCGCGAGGTGATGATCGCCTCCACCGGGCTGGACCAGGTCGTCTACGACTACGTGCTCGCCACCCCCGGCGCCGTCGAGATCGCCGAGCGCACCGCGCTGCGCGTCCTGGCTCAGGCCGCTGCCCTGCCCGGCCAGCCGGTGGCCCTGCACGTCTACTGCCGGGGCGGTCGGCACCGCAGTGTCACCCTGGCCCGCAGGGTCGGTGAACTCTGCGAGGCGCTCGGCGCCGCCGTGAGCGTGACGCACCGCCACGCCCACCTGCCCGTCCAGGAGAGCGCCCGGTGACCGCCCCCACCGCGAAGGAGACCGCCGGCGGCGGATGCGTGTTCTGCGCGATCAGCGCGGGCCTGGCTCCCGCCCGGATCGTGCGCCGCTGGCCGGAGACGCTTGCGATCGTCCCGCTGAACCCGGTCGCCGCCGGGCACGTCATCGTCCTGCCGACCTGCCACGTCCCCGACGCGGCCTTCGACCCGGTGGTCACCGGCCTGACGATGCGCCGGGCCGCCGTGCTCGCCCAGAGCGCCGGAGCGGCGAACCTCATCACGAGCATCGGCACCGAGGCCACGCAGACCGTCCGGCACCTGCACATCCACCTCGTGCCCCGCCGCGCACACGACGGCCTCGCCCTGCCCTGGACGGCGGCCGCGCCCGCCGCAGCCGGGGCGCAGACGGTCAGCGACGACCCCACCGGCGCCTGGATCGGAGAAGCATGAAGCGCACCACCCTCCTGACCGCCGCGGCTGGCACCGCGCTGGCCGCAGCGGGGATCACGCTGCACCTTCGGCGCCAGGCCAGCACCGGCCCGGTCCCGGACGAGAGCGCGGACCGGTGGGGCGATCTGCCCTGCCCGCCGCTGCGCGAGGGCGTCGGGCACCTGCACGACTGGCTCGCCTCTGGCGACTGGACGGACCCCGCCGACGTCCTCCAGGCCCTCCAGGAGCAGGCCCCGGCCCACCTGCTCGGCGACCTGGTCCGCGACCTGGCCGCCGACCTGCGCGCCGCCGGCCACTGCGGGCTCGCCCTCCAGATGGGCGAGGCCGAGCAGTTGCTGCGCCGGGCCGCCGACGTCCTCGGCGAGGTCGACTACGCCGACGACGGCTCCCCGTGCCCGGACGAGCCGCACGACGCGAACTGCGTCGGCGGGTGCGGCGGAACCGGGATGGTGATGGAGACCATGACCTGGGACGACCAGGGCGACGGAATCTTCGTGCCGGTCCACCAGGAGCCCGTCGACTGCCCCATCGGCCGCTACCACCACGTCCACGGCGAGACCTGCGAGTGCGGCGGCAGCGGCTACACCTTCGAGGGCGGCTACCGGCACCGCTGCCTCGCCACCCTGCCGCCGGCGCCCCGCCCGCTGCCGGACGACGACCCGTGGGCCAGCGCGGCGCCGTACGTCGGCGCGGACGACTACCCGGGCTGACACCTGCCCCTACCCACAGCACCGCGGCCCGCCTGACGGATCAGGCGGGCCGCGGGCTTCCCCGGGTCCGGCCACCCCTGCCTCTCACAGCCGACCGGCCGAACCCGGGCCACCCTCCGACACGAGATCAGAAGGACACCCCAGTATGGCGACCGCCGTCCTCACCCACACCCTCCCCTCCTCCGCCCTCACCGCCGACCAGCGCCGCCAGGCCGCCACCGCGATCCGCACCATCGGCCGCCTCGCCCGCCGCCCTCACCGCTCCCGCTACGCCTGCGACACCTGCTCGGTGGCCTGGTCCGGGCCCGAGGCCGACTGCTGGTCATGCGGCCGGCCCGCCAGCCACGCCCGCGACGACGCCTCCCTCCTCCACCGGCTGCTGCTCGCCCCCGTCACCCCCAGGAAGGCGGGACCGCGGTGAGCACCCACCTGCCCGAGGACCTCGACCGGCGCCTGGCCGCCGAACTCGTCCCCCAGTGCCCCGCCCCGCCCACCCGCCGCCGCACCCCCACCACCAAGCCCGGTCCGGTCGCCGCCGACCCGCTCGCCGCCGAACACCGCGCCCAGCTCCTGGCCGCCCTGCGCACCACCGCCCCGAGGAGGACCGCAGCATGAGCACCGACCACCACGACCACACCGTGCCGCTGGACCTGATCCTCGGCCCGCACCTGGCCGCTCAGATCATCCGCCGCGCCGCCACCGCCCTCCAGCGCAACGACCTGCTGCCCGAGCCCGTCGCGCTACGCCTGGCCTGCGAGCGCGCCACCGACGGCGACCCGCTCATCCTGGCCGCGCCCGGCCAGATCTGGGAGCTGCGCGACGACGTCGACCCCGACGACGCCCCCGCCCACCGCCTGGCCATCCACCTGCGCCTGACCAGCCCGCCGACCCTCTACGTGTCCGACCCGGACGACCCGACCGGCGACGGCGAGATCGACGAACTGCTCCTGGAGGTCCTGCACCTCTACACCCTGGCGTCCTGGGACGTCCGCTTCCTCACCGCGCCGACCGCGATCGGCTGACCGATGCCCAGCGACACCGCCAACCCGGCCACCGTCATGATCGCCGCCGAAAGCATCGACCTGTCCCCCACCGAGCCGCAGCAGGACGCCGACGCCGCGGTGCGCACCGCCCGCAGCGCCCGCGACGAGGAGGACCTGGTCCTGCTCCTGACCGCGCTCGGCCTGCCCCGCGGCGAGGACGACCTCGCAGCGCTGCGCCCGCACCTCGCCACCCAGGCCGGCACCGCCGACCGTCCCGACCAGACCCACGGAGGCACCCCCGTGTCCGACACCCTCACCACCACCGACGAGTCGTCCGACGTCCTGGCGGCCGTGGACCCGGTGACCCGCGAGGTCGCCCTCGCCATGCGCGCCAAGGGCGACAGCCCGCTCAAGATCCTCGCCGCCACCGGCCTGACCGAGGACGAGCTGCAGGCCCTCGCCGCCCAGCACCCGGCCCCCGAGACCGGATCGGAGTTCGGCACCGCCGTGGACGAGCTCCTCGCCTGGGCCGCCCAGCACCCGCAGGCCAAGGTCCAGCGCCTGGCCGAGCAGGCCCGCCAGGCGCTGGAGAAGCTCACCGCGCAGCGCACCGCCGACCAGGCCGTCGCCGCGCACGAGGCCAAGGTCGCCACCCTCAAGGCGCAGCTGGCCCGCGCCGAGCAGGCCCTGCGCGACGCCAAGGCCGGCAAGACCACCACCTCGGCGCCGACCAACCCGGCCGGCGGTGCTGAGCTGCCGCAGCCCGCCGAAAAGACGGTCCGCAACACGATCCGCGCCTGGGCCAACCAGACCGGCCGCCCGGTCGCCGACCGCGGCGTCATCCCCCAGACGGTGCTGCGCGACTGGTACGCCGCGCACCCCGACACGCTCGCCGGCTGACCATGGCCGCCCGCCCGACCGTAGTGCCGGGCCACCTCACCGGTGCGGGACAGGTCACCCTGTCCCGCACCGGCGGCGGCGCCGGCCCCGACTGGGGCGCCTACGCCCTCCTCTACACCTCCCGGCCGCTGCCCGGCGGCGGCAGCGAGGCCGTGATCGGCTACTGCCCGCCCGACGCCGACCTGCTCGACCCCGCCTGGGACCTGCACCAGCAACGGCCCTACGGCCCGGCCGGCACCGCGACCCGCCCGCTCGGCGACTACGCCAGCGCCTCCACCCCGGCTCGCACGAAGAGCGAGTCCCCGGCCTCCTACAGCCAGCGGATGGCGCTGTTCCTGCTGCGCATCGCCACCGCGACCCGCGTCAACGCCTCCAGCCCGCACGTGATCGACCTGCCCTGGGCGGCCTGGACGCTCGCCACCGAGCAGCACGTGGTGCTCGCCGTCGACCCGGACCATCCGCACCGCGGCTGGGCCTGTCACCACCAGGTCCGCGTCGGCCGCCTGATCGCCCTGCAGCCTAAGCAGTCCTGACCGCCCGCCATCGAGGGGAGCACCGCCATGCCCGGAACCATCACCGCCGACCTGCCCGAGGCGATAGCCCGCGCCCAGGCCAGCCTCGCCCGCTACCAGCACGCGCTCGGCCCCGGACCGGACTCCGACCCGGCGATCGACGCCGCCTGGACCCTGCACCGCGACGTCGCCGCCCTGCTGCCCGCCGCCCTGGCACTGCTGGCCGAACGCGACGACCTCGCCCGGCGCCTGGAGACCGCGCGCCGCGATCCGCTCACCGGCCTGCCCACCCGCGCTGCCTTCACCGCCGCCGCCGAGCAGCTGCTCACCACGGCAGCGGCGCCCGCTGCGCTGATGTTGGACCTGGTCGACTTCAAGGCGGTCAACGACACCTATGGCCACCAGGCCGGCGATGCGGTCCTGGCCGCCGTCGGCCGCCGCCTCGCCGACTGGGCCGGCCCTGCCGCCGCGTGTGGCCGACTCGGCGGCGACGAGTTCACCGCCGTCCTCGACACCGACTCCACCGACCTGCCCGAGCGGATCGCCAAGCTCCGTGGCCTGCTTGAGCAGCCCGTCGAGCACGACGGCCAGGTCCTCGCCGTCGGCGCCTCGATCGGCACCGCCACCCGCACCCCCGACCACCCCGACCTCGGCCTGTCGGCGCTCCTGCACGCCGCCGACCAGGCGATGTACGCCGACAAGGGCCGCGGCCGCCGCGGCCGCCGCCAGACCACCCCCGCCCACACTCTCGCCGCCTAACACCGGGAAGGAACTGCACTGCTGACCCGTGGTGGCGGCCCGCCGTCCTGGCGGGCCGCCACCAGGACCTCACCCACTCCTCATCACACACCCCGGAGGGAACCGCAGTGACCGACACCGGCACCGCACCGCACTTCGAGCTGGCCGTGGACCAGTTGGGCAACGTCATCGAGGCCGTCTGGAAGCCCGCCACCGCCACCCCCACCGAACTCGCCGAGCACGGCTTCGATCAGCCCTACGGCCTGCCGGTGACGTGGCTCGGGAACGAGGACGACGGCCTCACCGCCTACGTCGCGCTCGGCCACGACATCGACCGGCGCCGCCTGCTGGCCACCGCCAACCGCATCGCCCGCAGCACCGAGCAGTGGGCCAACGCCATCGACGACCCCACCCCCGGCGTGCTGTTCACGGTCCTCAACCACCCACCCGCCAAGAAGTGGGCGGTCTTCGTCGAGCCCGCCGACGGCACCGACGTCAGCCACTGGCCCGGTGACGGCGCCTGGTACTTGGAGTCCGCGGCGCCCGACGACCCGGCCGCCACCGCGATCACCGTCTTCGACCTCCAGCCCGTCCGCGACGACGTCCACCGTCTCCACCGCCAGGTCGAGCACCTGCGCACCCGCCAGGCCCGCCGCGGCCGGCGCATCATCACGATCTGCGGCAGCACCCGCTTCTGGGCCGAGATGGCGCAGGCCAACGCCGAACTCACCGCCCGGGGCCACATCGTCCTGGCCCCCGGCTGCAACCTCAAGGCACCGAACGGCCTGTGGGCCGACGAGACGAGCCGCGAGCAGCTCAAGCCGGAGCTGGACGCGCTGCACCGCGACAAGATCCGCCTCGCCGACGAGGTCCTCGTCGTCGCCCCCGGCGGCTACATCGGCGACAGCACCCGCGCCGAGATCGACCACGCCCACCGCCTGCGCCGCCCGGTCCGCTACTGGCCCACCAACAGCTGACCCCACCCCCCGACCCGGCACCACCGAACGAACGGACACCCCCGTGACCATCGAGCAGACCACTGACCTGCGCACCCGCACCTTGCGCGCCATTGTCGACACCGCCGACTCGGCCGCCACGGTCGCCGCCGGAGCCGCCGCCGGCCTCACCGCCTACCGCGCCCTCACGGCCCGCACCACCGAAACCCGCATCACCTTCGCCCTGGCCGCTGGCACCCTCGCCGCCATCCTCACCGACCAGATCTCCCACCACGTGCTGGTCCCGCTGCGCCGCCACCTCGGCATCGAGCGGTTCCCCGCCGCCCCGCGGCTGGCCGCCTCGCCGGAGCAGATCTCCGCCGACGCCAGCGCCAACGCGGCCGCCAGGGCCGCCTCCGGGGCGATCCACCTCGACTTCAGCAGCGGAGCGCTCACCAAGCCGGAGAACTGGCTCGGCGCGGCCGACGGCTCCGCCACGTGCGAACTTACGCCCTCCGCCCGGCTGCTCTACCAGCCGTCCGGCAAGGACGCGGGCACCGCCGAGTACGCGGGCCGGCCGCGCTACTACGAGCTGATCGCCGACGGCGAAGCCCCGACCGTGGTCACCACCGTCACCCAGCTCGCCCAGTTCCTGGAGCGCCTGGCCGACGGCCGCCCGCTGCACGACGACGAGTACGACCCGTGGGAGGGAGCCGACGACGGCGCCGACCCGATCGACCACAAGGACCTCGACTACGACGACGAGCCCGAGGACGAGGACGACCAGGACCACAAGGTCCTGACCGGCTACTCCGAGGAACCGCCGTTCTAGCAGCGCCCCGTCCGGGCGGCCGCCGTTCCGAAAGGGAGCGCCGGCCGCCCGGGACCGTACCCATCCCACGACACCGGAGACAATCGCGTGAGCGTTCCCGCCCTGACGATCCGCCAGCCCTGGCTCGCCTGCATCCTCACCGGAGACAAGCAGATCGAGAACCGGTCCTGGCCCACCAGCCATCGCGGCCCGATCGCCCTGCACGCCGCCCGCACCCCCAGCCGCGAGGGCCAAGCGGACCCCCTCGTCCAGGCCGTCCTCGCCCGCCCGGACGCACCGCACCCGACCCGCGGCGCGATCCTCGCCACCGCGAACCTGACCGACTGCCACCCGGACACCGGCGACTGCTGCCGGCCCTGGGGCCACAGCGGCCTGTTCCACTGGCGCCTGGCCGACATCCAGCTGCTCCCCGGGCCGGTCCCGGCCACCGGGCGCCTCGGACTGTGGCGCCTGGACCCCGAGCAGCACGACGCCCTCGCCCGGCAGCAGCCGGATCTCGGCGGAGCGAGCTGAACGAACATCACCAAAAGCCCCCCGGCCCAATCCCGGGGCCCGTACGGTGCGAACCAAGACCACCACGGAGGGGAACCCATTGAGCACGGACCGTACTGATCTGGACCACCTGCTCGACCTGCTCTCGCTGCTGCCCGGCCCGGACGCCAAGGACTGGTGGATCGACCTCGACGTCGCCGGAACCGACGGCGAGAACGAGACGCCGAAGCAGAAGCGCGAGCGCATCACCTACGTCCTGGGCAACACCGGCCCCTACATCCAGCAGTGCCTGGGCAACCGCAGCGACTACGAGGCGTCGGCCGGATGGCTCGCCCAGTACGTGCTGATGTTCTTCGGCGGCGAGGAGCAGGCCGTCGCCGACGTCGTCAACCGCGGCCTCGGCTACGACAAGGAGAGCGCGGCCGGCCTGGAGTGCCTGCGCGACATCCGCACCACCGCCTGGCGCCTGCACCTGGCCCACAACGCGCGGCGCCCCTCCCACGGGCGCCTGGCCGACATGTGGGGCACCGAGACCTTCCAGAACTGACCCACCGCCATCACCGGTGGCCCGCCCGCACCGGGCGGGCCACCGGCTCGCCGTGCCCAGCAAGTCCTCCAGCGCCAGATCGCCTTCGGCTTCGTCCCCTCGCTCGCTGAACCATCCCACCGACAAGGACACCCGTGAACGACGCCTTCACCACCGACCCCGACCTGCGCCACCTCGCCCGGCTGCTCGCCATGCTCCCCGGCCGGGACCACACCGCCTTCTGGGCCACCGTGAACAACGGCGCCGAGCGCATCGTTAAGCTCGAAAACGCCGATCCGAACGCCGTCGGCCTCGACTACATCCTCACCAAGATGCAGTCCGGCATCACCCACCTGCGCAAGGCCGAGAACCCCGCCGCCGTCGCCAGCTTCGGTCACCACCTGCTGATGTTCTTCGACGGCGACCGCCCGGCTTTGTGGTCCTACCTCAGCGAGTACGTGCTTTTCGGTAGCGGCCTTCCGACCTTCGGCGAGCGCTACGCCCGCGACCTGTGCGACACAGCCTGGCGGATCATCGCCCGCTACGACGTCCAGGGCGACAACGACCTCGCCGAACGCTGGCCCGGCCGCGTCCGGTAGCCCGCCTCGGCCCGGTCGGTGTCCCCGACGCACAGGCAGCGGATGCCACCGAAGGGGGCCAGCCTGACCCTCAAGGAGCCCATCGTCCGGGTCTGACTCCAAGTCCCGATCAGCGAGCAGCATGCCCAGAGGCCCTGTGCCAGCGCAGTTCCGCTGGCACAGGGCCTCTTTTGCGTTCGGGACGGCTGCCGACGCCGTCCTCAAGGTAAGGGCCTCTTACCTCCAACCCCCGGCATCAACGAGCGCCTTGGCTGGCCCCGACACGGTCAAGCAGCAGTTCCGCGACGGCGGTCAGATGTCCAGGAGAGAGTTGCGCCTCCAGGGCGTCGACGATCGTTAGCGGGGAGGC
>NZ_JBPQGP010000012.1:0-25528 GCF_051374625.1 Kitasatospora sp. HPM-01-4
AGAGGCTAGCGGGATCACAATCTGCTGCGTGGCTGGGGCCTCCGGCTCTGCCGGGGTATTAACGGCGTTAACGGTGGATCCGAGGGGACCCTCCGGCTGTGGGCCCGCTGGAGAGGTATTAACGGCGTTAACGGTCGGAGCTGGCTGCTCGGTGCTCGGCTCCCGACGCGGGGAGCGCCGCCGGAGGGTGTTAACGGCGTTAATAGTCTCCGCCGCAGCCGAGGCCTGCTGCTCCTTGGGCAGCCGGCCGATACGGCGAGCCGGCTCCACCTTCAGCTCACCGGTCTCAACCTTCTCTTGCAGCTCAGGGGTGAGTTCCAGGAGAGCGAGTCGCTGCGAGACCCAGGCCGGCGTCTTCCCGAGACGCTTGGCCACCTGTCCCTGCGAGTCGTGGACCTTCACAAGCTCCTGGATAGCCTTCGCCTGGTCCAGCGGAGGAACTCAGTCCCACCAGTTGAATAGGAGGTCGCTGAGTACCTCAGGACGCCAGTAGCGGATCTGCGCGAGCTCGGCCTTGGAGAGGCTACGGAGATCCACCTGATCCATCGGTGTGCCGAGTTCCTGGACCGTCAGAAGACGCAAGCCAGCGCCCTCGAAGCCTCCGGCCCACATCCGCGCGTCCACGAAACCGGCCACCGGCTGCCCCGGTTGCGGAAGCACGTGAGTGAAGGCAACCAGCGGGAGATGGACGTGGCAGAGCACGACATGCACTTCACGCTGGTCCGAGATCGAGAGCCAGTGAAACGTCGACATCCCAGCCGGAACAAGTTCGCCGAGCCGAGCCTGGCTTCCGCGTGCAGCTTCCGCGCAGGCATGTCGGAACAGCGCTACATCCGTCTTCGGAAGCGGCTCATTCCGCTGGCTCCAGAACCCGGTAGCCCCACGATCAGGTCGAATCAACATATCCCCTCCTGGCCTGAGGAGAATCCTGTCAGGCGCTGCGGAGCCGGATCAGGAGGCGGATCTGACACCAGGAGGCTTCAGCCTGATGGCCAGGCCAGTGCAACAGCGCCAACGAGGGACACCTCTGTTGCCCGAACAAGGCAGAAGCGGAGCGAAGTCCTGGTCACCAACATCACGCTCGGCGCCGCCTGCTACATCTGTGACAAGGCCGTGCACTTCGACCGGGACTGGACCGCCGTCCTCACCACCCTCGCCGAGACGATCGGCCTGGACCACGCCACTGTGCGCGCCTCGGGACGAGCCCCTTTTTGTGTTTCGGGTCGGGCCGTTCGGCCGCTGGACCACCGACCTTCGGTCAGTCCACAGCCCGTCCCGGCGGGTGCAAACATAAACGCCGTTTACATCGGGCCTGTGCGACACGTCAGCCCCCGATGTCCGAAAGACTCAGCTGCGCCACTAAGGTGACGTCATGGCATCTCCAAACCACGACGGCGCCAGGGAGAAAGTGACCTCCAAGCTGCCGGCGTCGCTCCGTCAAGAACTCAAGACCCGGGCTGCCCAACTCGGCATCGACATGCAGGTCGCCGTCAGGGAAGCCGTCGAGCAGTGGCGTGCCCGTCCTGCTGAGCAGAACCCGAATGTCGACACCTCTGGTGCGGAGAGCTGGAACACCTGGCTGCCCGCCGGTCTGCCCGATGCCGTAAAGGCCGACTGCGCCAACCGCGGGATCTCCTTCGTCCAGGGTCTCGCCCAGGCAATCCGCGTCTGGGTCGACTCGCACGGTGTACCGCTGACCGAGCTGACGATCCCCCAGTACACGCGCCGGATTGTGTGCTGCAACCAGAAGGGTGGGGTCGGTAAGACCACCGTCGCGGCCGGCATCGGCCAAGCCATAGCGCTCGGCCTGCCCGAGACCAAGGCGATGCCCGGCAAGACCATGGGGCTGCCCGAGATTCGAGGCCTCCGTACCCTTCTGGTCGACTACGACCCGCAAGGTCACCTCACAGCGCAACTCGGCGTCAAGCAGATCGCCCCAGGCACCGAGAGCCTGGTGACCCACATGGTCGACCGCGAGCGGGTCACCGGGAACCTGCTCGACCAGGTTGTGCCGATCGCACCAGAGCTGTTCGATGGGCGGTTGTGTCTCCTGCCGTCCAGCTTTGACGCCTTCCTGCTCGACTCCCGGCTGGGCTCGGTCCGCGGTCCTCGCGAGACAAGCCTCCAGAGGGCACTTGCCCCACTGGAGAAGCACTTCGATGTGATCGTGGTCGACGCTCCGCCCAACCTGGGTCTCGCTATGGACGCCGGCCTCTACTACGCCCACCGGCGTAAGAACGAGCCGAAAAAGGCATCAGGTGTCCTCATCCCTGTCGAGGCCGAGGACTCCTCCGCCGACGCGTACGTCATGCTCGACGGCCAGATCCGCACTGTGTGCCTGGACTACGAAGTCGATATCGATCGCCTCGGACTGGTTGTCAATAAGTACGACAAGCGCAAGGGGTACGTCGCCACACACTCGCTGGATGAATGGCAAGCCCTAGGAGATCCGGCTGTGCTCGCCGTCATCCCTGACTTGAAGGAACAGCGTGAGGCCGTGCACCTGAAGCAGCCGCTGCTGCAGTACGCACCCACATCCACCCAGGCGCAGCGCATGCGCGAAATCCGCAGGAGGCTCGGATGAGCATCGCCAGGAAGCTCGCCGGCGGAGGCGGTTCCTTCGGCGCACTCGGCCATAACGACCGGCGCGGCCAGGAGGAAGCCATCGCGCGCAGCGAGGCCCTCGACGCGACCGGGCGAGTCCGGCGGGCCTCGCGAGCCCCTGTCGCATCGATCGCCCAGAACCCACTCAACCCGCGCAAGACGATCATTGATGAGACCCTCGACGAGCTCGGTGCGAGTCTGGCGCGCCGCCAGATCGTCCCCATCACCGTCGTCAGCCGGGCTGCGTTCCTGGACGCACACCCCGAGCAGCTCAAGAACATTGGCACCGCCGACTTCGTCGCGCTGGACGGCAACCGGCGCATACTGGCTGCCCAGCGAGTCGGGCTGGAAGAGCTGCGCGTCGACCTGAACGACGACCTGGCGGCCACAGCAGCGGATCTGCTGGAGGCGTCACTCGTTGCGAACATCCAGCGCGAAGACGTTGATCCCTTTGAAGAGGCTCAGGCCATCCAGCAGCTTCTCGGCACCGTCTGCCAGGGCAACCAGGCTGCGGCAGCCCGGAAGCTCGGCAAGTCCGCAGCATGGGTGGGCCAGCGCCTGGCTCTCCTGCACCTCACCACAGAACTGCAAGAGCAGACCGACCGGGGCGAGCTGCAACTCGAAGACGCCCGGAGGATCGGCGCCCAGGCACGAGCAGGCAAGCTGACTGCCGGTGAGCAGAAGCAGGAGGCGGAGGCCGCAAAGCAGGCCACAGCGGCCAAACGGGAGGCCAAGGCCTCCGCAAAGACCAGGCACGCCGAGAAGAAGGGCCCCACTCCTTCAGAGGCAGCACCTGCCGGCGCGGAACGCCCCAGCAATGCCGCAGAGGCTGCCGCCGAAACCGCTGCGAAGGACCACGCCAGCACCGCAGACCTCCCAGAGCAGCGCAGCAATATCGATGAGGCCGCGGACGCGGCACGCACTCGGGTCCTTCAGCTTGGGCTTACCGCCGTGGACTGGGCCAACACGCTCCGTCTCGGCTGCACCGAGGAAGAGCTGACCATCATTCTCGACAGGCTGACGATGGACTGAACCGGCGCGGAACGTAAACGGCGTTTACATCGCAGACGCGATGGCGGCACAGAATCCGGTCCCGCGAGCTGCTCGCCGCCGTCGCGTGCGGCGGCGGCGATCCTGCCTGGCGGGAGCGACAGCGCGGCGACGCGGGAAGCTCAGCCGCGAGTCTGAGCTGGAGGGCCGTCAGCTGGGGTTCTCCTGGGGGCTGCCACAGTCCGCGGCTGCTCTGTCGGCGGTTTTGGCGCTGTTGCCGGCTCGGATCTGGGCGAACTGGGCTGGCCACCGGCTCTCCCAGGAGGTCACGGTGCCTGGGTCGCAGTCGTGGAAGAGGAGCTGGACGCTCCCTTGGTGGCCGCTGGTCGCTTGCAGCGTTGCCCAGCAGCCGTGGCCGTGGCCGGAGCGGCAGCTGCAGACGTCTTTCGTGACGCGCAGGGGAAGGCCGACCTCGGGGTGGGTGAGAAGGTTCAGTACACGCTCGTGCGCGCGCCGGTGACCTGGGATGAACTCGAATTCGAACTTCCACCGGTCATGTTGTGTCCCGCCGGTGGTCCAGCCGGTGAGCCGGGCGGGCAGGCCGGACGCAGTGAAAGTCCCGATCCGGCGTAGGAGAGCACTGGCCAGCCAGCAAGGGCGCTTGACCGTGCTTGGCGGGTCGAACCACTGCAGGAGGTCGCTCTCCTCCATGGACATGGCGGTGGGCGAGATGTCCCACAGGGGCCGGGCGCCGATGCTGGCGAGGTGGGAGCGCCAGCCGGTTACGGCGACCTGCCAGTCCTTCGCGGCGATTCCGCGCAGGGTGACGCTAGCTCTGGTGCCGGCGAGGTAGAGGAGCGGTGCCCCGGTGTTGTCACGGCCGGCGCGCAGGCCCGGGACGCCGCCGAGGTCCCCTTCGTATTCGTTCGGCAGGAGTTCCTTGACCAGTTCGCGTACGTGCTCGGGGTTGGACTCGACATGGATGGTCAGATGATCGGGCTCAGGTGTGACGTGCTGGAAGCCGAAGGGATACGCGGTGATGCCGTTGGGCCACGCGCACCGGTGCAAAATCCAGCGTTCCAGCCGCTCCTGGTCAGGGTCCGCTGCTGTGGGGACAGGCCATGGAGTCGGTCCCAGCAGGGTGAGCTGGCGGCGGGCCTCGGCGTGCTTCTCCAGCGTGCAGGCCGCGCGCAGGTCGGCCAGTCGGTCGAGCTTGTCCCGGGTCATGGTGGGTCCCTCCTGCACCGCCCGGCCCTGGCGCTATGGATGGGTGCTGCGACTCGGAGCTGACGACGTAGCGAGACGGCGGATCTGTGGATCCATTTACCGGGGGATGCGAGGGCGTGCCGGGTACTCGCTCGGTAGGGCCACCGATGGGCCGGGCACGAGTGAACATGACCAGCGGGTCCGTAGCAAGCAGCATCAGCGCGTGTCGGACCAACGGATCAGCTGTCCTCCAGCCATGGCACTCTGCACCCGGCCGTCCTCACTTCACCCGAGCAGCACTACGGTCGGCCGGCCACGCCCACCCCGCTGACGCGGCCGACCAGCCTCCCGACCGAGAGCAGAATCTCTACCCATGAACAGCGCGAAGGTTCAACGACCCCACTACCTCCCGGCTGCCTTGATAGGCGGATTCGGGATACCCGACGCCCGTCAGTCGGGCGCACGCTACGCCTCAGTGCTCATGCGCAGGCGGGACGAGCCCGGGAAGCTGCGGGGCCCTATTCGGGCCGACCAAGTCGCAGTTCAGAACGGCCTGTATGACGTCGATGAACCGTACGAGGAGTTGCCAGCGGACTTCGCCGAGACTCTCTGGCAGCGCTATGAAACGGCTCTTCCAGGCGCCGTCCAGGCCCTCGAAGCGGGAACCTTCAGCCGAGCTGACTGGCACATCATCCTGCTCCACATCCAGGCGCAGTCCGTCCGAAGCCCCGACTTCGACCGCGTCGCGACCGCCTACCTGATCCGCCAGCATGGGACTACCCCGCTGCGCGATCATATCCAGCGCGAGCGTCAGCGCACCCATCAGGAATCCCGCCGATTCCTGGCCCAGGCCCGCTACGCGGTGATCCGCCGCGCCGCTCCAGCCCAGCGCTTCGTTCTCAACGACAAGGGCTACACCGGCTTTCAAGATCCCATCAGAGCCACGCGGGGCCTGCTCTTCCCGTTGTCCGGGAACCTGGCCGTACTCATGGCACTCGACACCGCCCTGCCTGGCGAGGACTACGAGGACGGGCCGATCGCTGAACGAACGCTCAACCCCGCCAGCATGGCTATTGCCAACGCCTGCTCATGGGGACACAGCAACATCAAATGCGTGATAGGGCACCCCGACGAGGCCGAAGAAATCGCGGCCCTATCAGACACCGGGGACGCAATCAGCCTTCCGAAGCTTGGACCATTTCGCGGCACCCGCGAACCGGGCCTTCTTGACTGGGCGTTGTAGTGACCCCGCCCTGGGGATCCCCGGGCTGGCGCCCACAGTAGAGCAGGGACATCCGGGCCGGACCGGGAGGAGGATGAGCGCGCGAGGCGCGCTTCGGGTAGGCGAGGGTGCCCCATCCGAGAACTCTGGAGACGGTGTTGAGCAAGCTTCTGGAACCCCTGGACGCACCCCAGAACCTGCTGGTGGAAACGGTCTGGAGGCCGTTTGTGTCTGGCAAGCAGTTCCCGGTCTTCGCCTATGTCGAGTACGTCATGCGCCGCAAGGGCCACGATGCTGCGGCCGTGCTGCGCAGCTTCCCGACCGTCGGGCACCACCTGACCGCCCAGGGGTCCGGCGCTGTCGGCTGGCAGCACCAGGGCACGCGGATCGTGCCCGAGGCCGAGGTTTGGCTGACCCTTGCCGGCCTGCACCACGTCCGCGAAGGGATCTCGGTGGGGGTCGCCCGGGCGCTGCTTGCCTACATGCGGGCGTTGACGAAGAACCAGGAGCGCATCCTTGAGCACCCCTTCGAGGTGCTCAACCTCAACATGGACCTCGCGGACGCCGTCCATCGCTTCGGTGACGGCACCATGTTCCTGCCCTGGGCGGCCGCGGTGGCCGACCACGAGTGGCCGGGACTGCGGTTCTCCCCCGCACCCGACACAGACACCGGCAACGGCACGCTGGGCTACCTCACCACGGCCGACTTCCACACCACCGACGACTACATCGCGGCCGTTGCGGCCGCCCTCACCCAGCCCGAGCCGCTGGACACGCTGCCGTACGGGGAGCCGCGGGCGTTGTTGCGCACGGTCAACTTCCTGGACGTCACCTACGAGCTGGTCACCGGCGACTCGCTGGTGGAGCGGCCGCCGGTGGACCGCTCCAGCCTCCTGGCGCTGCCAGCGGCGACCGAGGCCGACTTCATAACCGGCGTGACCGTCCTGGCCGAGATCCTCGGCAAACTGAAGGTGCCGGGCAAGAACCCGTCGCACGCGCTTGGACGGATCGAGCAGCACCTAGTTGCCATCCTGCCCGCCATCGACCAGGCCGCCGTCCAGGCCGTCGTGCACACCCTGGACCAGGTCCGGCTCCTGCGGAACTCCACGATCCACACCAGGCCGGCCCCCGACCTGCTTGAGGCGCACAAGGACCTCGGTCTCACCTTCCCGATCAACGACTTCGCCATCGCCTGGGACAGCGTGCGGGCCCACGTCGAGCGGGCCTTCACCGCACTGCAGGAGGCGATCCAGGCCGCTCGCCCGTAGGCGGCTGCGCGGCGAAGATATGGCCACCATCCCGGGGAAAGGTTCGACGCCGGGACCTGTCGCGTGCTCCCGCGCGCCCTTGACGCCCTGTCACCTCCTGGTGGAGCGTCGTGCAAGTCCGTGTAACCGACTTGGTACGGGAGGGCATCATGACGCTACGGTTCGCCGGGGTGGACCCCAACACCGGCAAGGACGAGAGCCCGATGGTGTGGGTGGACGACGCCAAGAGGGAGCTGGTCGTCCAGGGCCTCAAGCCCGGCGAGGAGCTCCTGACGGAGATCGGTACGACCGAGTGGGTGCCCGGCCACTCCGTCGGTACCCCCGACCACGAGAACGTGACCCGCATCCCGCTGCGCATGGCGCAGATCATCAGGAAGGCGCTCGACGATGCAGAACGTGACGGCCTTCTCTGAGCTGTTGGCCGGTGCCCGGCACTCCGCGGTGCACCTGGAGATGCGCGACTCCTACGGCATCGCCGGCGAAGCCGCCGAGTTCGAGCAGTTCCAGCGGACCGGCGTCCATCCGGACCTCGACCCGGAGGGCGAGGGCTGGTCGGGCTGGGTGTCGATGATCCGGGCCGCCGTCGCCCGCGGTGTCGTGGTGCGCCGGGCCCGGATCGTCTCCGAGCCGGTCACCGAGTACATCCGCTACGAGCACGCCGGGACCGTAGTGAACCTGGCGGCCGGCGAGCAGGTCCGCTGGTTGCCGCGTCGCCGGGCCTCCGACCTGGCGCTGCCCGGCAACGACTTCTGGCTGTTCGACCAGACGATCGTGCGGTTCAACCACTTCACCGGCGACGGGGCCTCCGGCGGGCCGGAGATGTGCGAGGACCCTGCCGTGGCCAAGCTCTGCGGAGACGCGTTCGAGGCCGTCTGGGAGCGCGGCATCCCGCACGAGCAGTACACCGTCTGACCCCGGACCGGACGACCAGCACCCGTGCCCGCCTCCCCGTCCTCCAGCGCCCAGGAAGCCCGCCTGGCCGTCGCCGCGCGGCTGCGCGAGATCATGCAGGACGCCGGCCTCCAGGGCCAGGAGCTGGCCGCCCGGTGCGGCTGGAACGGTGCCAAGACCTCCCGCATCATCAACGCCAAGACCGCGCCCTCGGACGCCGACATCCGCACCTGGTGCCAGGCCTGCGGCGCCGACGACCAGGCCGAGGACCTGATCGCCGCCAACCGCGCCGTGGACTCCATGTACGTCGAGTGGCGCCGCCTCACCCGCACCGGCCTGCGCCGCCTCCAGGAGTCCGCGGCACCTCTGTACGAGCGCACCCGACACTTCCGCTCCTACTCCTCCCGCGTCGTGCCGGGCGTTCTGCAGACCGAGGCGTACGCCACCGCACTGCTCTCCACGGTCGCCGACTTCCGCCGCACCCCCAACGACGTTGCCGACGCCGTGAAGGCGCGCCTGGCCCGATCCCGCGTCGTGCGCACCAGCCACCACCGCTTCGCGATCCTGGTGGAGGAGTCCGTCCTCTACTACCGCCTCGGGACCGCCGACACGATGGCCGAGCAGCTGGAGCACCTGCGGGCCGCCATGGCGCTGCCGGCCGTCTCGCTCGGCGTCATCCCGTTCACCGCGCAGCGCACCATGTGGCCGGTGGAGACGTTCAACATCTTCGACGACGCCGAGGCCGGGGTGGAGCTGCTGTCCGCCCAGGTGACCGTCACCACGCCCAGCGAGCTCACGCTCTACGCGAGCGCGTTCGACCGGCTCAAGGACTTCGCGGTCTACGGCGCGCAGGCGCGGGCCCTGATCTCCCGGGCCGCTGACTCCCTGGACTGAATTCCTGCAAACGCGTGCAAACGCGTTGAGTGTCCGGCCGGTCACTCCCTACCGTCGATCCGTCGCCCGCCGTGACGGACCGGACACCCGGGCCCGGCGGGCGAGCCGGGGCCGCTGCGCCCGCCCGCCCCCCGTCAGGTGGGCGCAGCCGTCACCGCCGACGAGAGAGCGGAGTACCCGCCGTGGCCGCGCACCCCATAACTCGCCCACCGGCCCCGGCCGAACCCGGGTGCTGGCGGATGCGAGGTGCCTGGTGACCACGACCGTCGAAGCGCCGGTGCGGCCCCCGGTCGCCGACGCCGTCAAGGTGTTGCTGCCCTACGAGCCGCAGTCCGCCGCCGCGGGCCGGCGCCTGGTGCGCACCGCCTTGCGCAGCTGGGGGCTGGAGGACCTGGTCGAGGCGGGCGAGCTGATCGTCAGCGAGCTGGTCGGCAACGCGGTGCGGACCGGCTGCCGGCGAAAGATGACGGTCACCGTCGAGCGGGTCACCGATCGGTGCGTGCGGATCAGCGTCCGGGACGGCTCCCGGGCCCTGCCGTGCCTGATCGAGGCGGGCTCCTTGGCAGAGTCGGGCCGCGGCTTGGCCTTGGTCCACCGCCTGACCGGCGGGCACTGGGGCGCGAGCCTGGAGGCACTCGGCAAGACCGTCCACGCGGACCTGCACACCCGCTCGCCCGGTCCGGGGTAGGGCCCGCCAGTGCCCCGGTGCGCCGGAGCGACCCTCTACTCCTCCCGGGCTCCGGGAGGACACCATCACAGCGACGACAAGGGACAAGGGAGGTCGGCATGGACGTCGACGGAGGCCACGGCGGCGGAGGGTCTGGCGGCGGTGGCGGCGAGGGGGACGGGCACCCGGGCACGCCGTGGACGCCGCCGTCCGACCCGCCGTCCCCAGACGGCAGCACCCCGCCCGGGGACGGGGGACACCGCAAGTGACGCTCGCACCTGAGCAGGAGGGCCGCCCCGCGCCGGGGCGGTCCTTCCCCGTCCCCGACACGTGGGCACCGGTCTTCGACGCCGTCCCGCGCGCCCTGTTCCTGCCGGACCTGATTTGGGCGCACGACATGGCCACTGGGAAGAGCCGACCCGTCGACCGGACCGCCGACGAGGCCGGCTGGCTGGCAGCGGCCGCCGCGGACATCCCGATCGTCACCCAGTGGGACGACGGCGAGCACCAGGGCGCCGAGCCCGGCACCGTGCCCACCAGCTCCGCCTCGATGCCCTCCCTGGTCGCCTCCATGCTGGACGACCTCCAGGCCGAGCCGGGGATGCGAGTGCTGGAGCAGGGCACCGGCACCGGCTGGAACGCCGCGCTGCTGAGCCACCGGCTCGGCGACGCGAACGTGACCACCGTCGAGATCGACCCCGCCGTGTCCGCCCAGGCCCGCGCCGCACTCGAGGGGGCCGGCTACCGGCCGACCGTCGTCTGCGCGGACGGCGCGCTCGGCTACCCGGAAGGCGCCCCGTACGACCGGATCACCGCGACCTACGGACTGCGCCAGATCCCGCGCGCGTGGATCGAGCAGCTGCGCCCCGGCGGGCTGATCCTGGCCCCGTTCGGCACCCACTACTCCGACGCCCTGGTCCGCCTCACCGTGAGCGGCGACGGCACCGCGAGCGGCCCGTTCCTCCAGCCGGTGGAGTTCATGAAGATGCGCGCCCAACGCCTGCGCTGGCCGCAGAACCCGCCGGACGGCGGCACCGTCGCCGAGTCCACCACCACCGCCGTCCTGCCGCCGCACGGCAAGTTCGACCCGTTTCCGCTCGCCGCTGGTCTGCGCCTGCGCGACGTCGTCCACGCGATCCAGCGGCACGACGACGGCGCCCGCACCCTGTCGGTCCCTACGGACTGCGCCAGATCCCGCGCGCGTGGATCGAGCAGCTGCGCCCCGGCGGGCTGATCCTGGCCCCGTTCGGCACCCACTACTCCGACGCCCTGGTCCGCCTCACCGTGAGCGGCGACGGCACCGCGAGCGGCCCGTTCCTCCAGCCGGTGGAGTTCATGAAGATGCGCGCCCAACGCCTGCGCTGGCCGCAGAACCCGCCGGACGGCGGCACCGTCGCCGAGTCCACCACCACCGCCGTCCTGCCGCCGCACGGCAAGTTCGACCCGTTTCCGCTCGCCGCTGGTCTGCGCCTGCGCGACGTCGTCCACGCGATCCAGCGGCACGACGACGGCGCCCGCACCCTGTGGCTCTACTCCCTCACCACCCCGGCCTGGTCGGCGACGACCTTCCGAGACGGCGAGGACGAGCACCAGGTCCGCCAGTACGGCGGCCGCCGCCTGTGGCCGGACTTCGAGCGCACCCTCGCCTGGTGGCACGAGGCGGGCGAGCCCGGCATCGAGCGCCTCGGACTGACTGTCACTCCGGACGGCTGGCAGGCCTGGCTGGACGACCCTGCCCAGCTGATCTGACCGCCTGGTCCGGCGCCGTGAGCCCGCCTCGCGGCGCCGGACCCGTCACCGACCACTGCCCGCACCGGCGGGAACACACGGGAAGGGGAAGCGCATGGAGCGCCGGCCGATGGACACGGCCACCTACAGCGAGCAGGCCCAGCACGGGCCCTGCTTCATCTGTCGCCTGGTCGACGGAGACCCGGCCTACGCGCACGAGATCGTCTACGAGACCGAGCAGCACCTCGCGTTCCTGGACAAGTGGCCGGTCCTGCCCGGCAGGCTCCTGGTCGTCCCGAAGCAGCACCTGGAGCACGTCGTCACCGACCTCACCGAGCAGGACTACCTCGCCATCATGCGCACTGTGCGGCTGGTCGCCCTGGCCGCCGAAGACGTCCTCGACGGCGAGCGCACCTACCTGTTCTCCCTCGGCTCCCAGACCGGCAACAGCCACCTCCACTGGCACATCGCCCGCCTGCCCCACGGCATCCCCTACGAACAGCAGCAGTTCGAAGCCCTCGCCTTCGGCAACGGCGTACTCGCCTACACCCCCGACGAGCGCGCGGACCTCGCCGACCGGCTGCGCCTGGCCGTCGCCGCCCGCGCCACCGCGGCCGGCTGACCGCCCGTTGCCCAACCGGGCGCCCGCTCGTTGGACCCGCCGAGCGCCCCGACCCGGGCGCGCGGCTGCGCCTGCTCCACACCGCCCGGCAAGAACACCCCCACGGTCTGGGCACCGCACGGTGAAGCCCTCGGGCGGCCGGGCCCGTACGCAGCCCGGCCGCCCGAAATTCCTCCCGCTGACAGCCGACACGCGCCAGAATCACTGCACGATTCGGGAAAACGACGGGATGGCGCGGCATGGACGAGTTGCGGTTCGACAAGGAGATCGGGACGTTCGCGGTGGATGTCGGCGAGAACAGCCTGATGATCCTTAAGGCGGCGGGGACGCACTGCTTCCAGCTCCAGCTGGCGGTCCACATCCCGCAGTCGGACCAGGCCGGCCGACTGATCGTGCTGGAGACGGACCTGTTCGCGCCCCAGGAGCCCAAGCCGAAGGCCTGGCTCGGCTCGGCCACCCACTCCCTGGCCTTCGTGCCCGGCGGCGTTCAGCGGCCCACCCTGCGCTTCCTGCTGACCAGCGCTCAGATCCTGGCCCTGGAGGCCCAGCGCAGCGGCGACCTCCACCTGGAGCTCCAGGTCCGCGCCGTCCTGCCGCAGGCCACCGGATGCCCCGGCGGCAGCGAGGCCAGCGTGCGCATCAGCGTCGCCGAGAGCCGCTGGCGCCAGCAGCTGGAGAGCCTGGGCCCCGCGCTCGCCTTCGAGCAGTCCATCCCGTTCCCCGCCGGCGACGGGCCCCGCCAGGAGGCCGTGGACTACCTGCGCTCGGCGCAGCGCCGCCTCGGCGGCAACGACATCGACGGCGCGATCCTCGACGCGCGGCGCGCCCTGGAGTACGTCGAGCAGAACAGCGGCTGGCACTGGCCCGGGCAGAGCAAGAGCAAGGAGCAGCGCACCCAGGACGAGCGCTGGGCCTGGATCCGCTCCGCTCTCGCCGACCAGGCCAGCGGCGCCCTCCACAAGGACACCCTCACCAAGACCTTCACCTACACGCGGGCCGAGGCCGAGGTGCTGATCGCCATGGCCACGGCACTGCTGCGCCTGGTCCCCTGACTTCTGGTCGGCTCCGGAGCCGTGGCCGGGGCCCGCGTCGTCAGTCGTCCTCGTCCTCGTCTTCGTCGGCCGGCGGCCGCAGCGGAGTGGTGGCATCGACCTGGCCCCAGCGCAGGGCGTGCCGGACGGCAGTGGTCATCCAGCCCATGGCCTGCTCCGGAGTGGGCTTGGTGAGCTTGTAGACCTCGCTGACGATCCGCATGCCGCCGGGGTGCGCGGCGATGCCGACCAGGTTGTTCCACAGGTCGATCCGGTACTCCCACGGCTCGGGTTCCCCGCGTCGCCGCGGCACTGGGGCGGGCTTCTGGGCGCTGACCCAGTCGCCGTCCTGGTCGAGGTTGGCCTGGCCGTTGCAGGCCCGCAGCAGGACGTCGTTCCACGCGCCCATGACCGGGTGGGGGAGGAAGTCGCGGGTGCAGTCGCGGAACCAGCCGCGCAGCAGCTCGTCGTTGCCTGCGATGCGCTGCTGGCCGCCGCCGTCGACGAGGGCGCCGATGAGCCGGCCGAGGTGGGCGACCGGCTCCAGGTCACCGCTCCACTGGTAGTCGACGGCGACCATGACCCGCCAGGTCTGCTCCTTCCACCGTCCCTGGTACGAGCCGCCGTCGTTGGTGCCCCAGCCCGCGCCGAGCCGGACGGCCTGCCACATGTTCATGCCCGCCGGTCCGACGAACTTCCCGTTCGTCAGCCCGGTCAGGCGTTCCGGGATGTGCGGGGTGCGGGCGTGGTGGAAGCCGAGCTCGGGGGACCAGCACCAGGGGTTGCGCTTGAAGGTGAGCTGGAAGTCGGGGTCGTCCACCGGGCCGTCGTAGTACGGGGAGTCCTCGTGGCCGGTGTAGGGCTGGCAGGTGTGGCCGCGGTACGCGGGGAAGCGGCCGTCGGGTCCGCGTCGGCGCGGACCGGGCAGGGAGGCGGTCTTCGTCACGCCCTGCCAACGCGCCGCAGCCCGCCCGGACACGGGAACGGGGCGCCGCGGCCGCGGGCATTACCGGTTCCAAAATTCCGTAGGCGATCGTGGTGCTGCGCCCCAGGCCATAGACGATTTCACGCTCGGGTCCTGTCCCGTGGACTCTGAGCCCTTTGAAGGGGTGAAGGTACACACCTCACTTCGAAGGAGGGCGTGATGACGCCCGTTCAGTCCGCTGTGCGCTTCCTCGCCGAGGCCGCCGCCGATCCGTCCGGCCCGCAGGCCGCCCAGCTCGCCCACGCCGTCCAGTACGCCGGCTCTACTCTCTCGGGTCTCGCCAACGCTGTCGGCGCCGTCCGCAAGTTGCGCCGCCGTCCGGTCGCGGAGCAGCCGGCGGTCCGGTGCTGCTGCCAGTCGTGCCCGGCCCGCCGGGAGGCCGGCGGCGAGTAGCGCCGGGAGGCCGGGCGCGCGGGCGTGTACCGCGCGCCCTTTCCTCTTTGACTCCAAGAGTGGACGGGCGTAGCATTTGGTTATGTCCTACTGTTTGGGAGTTGTCTCGTGAGAATCAGCATCGGCGGCGAGCGGGTCGAGGTGCACGACGACCTCGCCCAGGCGCTGCTCGCGGCCCTGCGCGGCGAGCGCCTGGTGGAGCCGCCGCAGGCCTCCGCCTTCGACGACCTGACCGCCCTGGTCGCCTGCATCAGCCGCGTCACCCAGCACCTGAACGTGGTCAAGGAGCTGGCCATGTCCCGCGCGGACGCCAGCGACAGCTACTCCAACCGGCGCGCCCTGGGCATCGCGGCCGCCATGGCGCCCTCCCAGCTCGGCCGGGTCCTGGAGGGCCACGGGCTCCCGCGCGACCGCCGCGCCGGCGGCGTGGACCTGGCCGTGGCGTTCCGCACCACCGACGACGGCGTGCTGTACCTGGCCGCCGAGGAGGACGTGGCCGGCCTGCCCTCGTTCACCCTGCCGTTCAACCCCGCGCAGGGCGTGGTCGAGCCCACGGAGTTCGCCGGCCGGGAGCTCGAGTTCTACTACCGCCCCCAGGTCCCGATCGCGGTGGCCGACCTCGGACGAACCGCCGGCTACACCCTGCGCCCCGAGCAGGGCCCGATCGCCTGCCTCACCGAAGAGGTCTTCGACGCCCTGTTCGGCGACCCCCGGATCGACCCGACCCGACCCAACGGACGCTGAGGAGCATCGCCCGATGTCCGACGACCTGTTCAACTCCGTCGACGCCCTGCTGGCAGCCGTGAACACCGGCCTGCCGGCCCCGGCCGAGCGGGCACGGCTGCGCCTGGCGGCCGGGCTGACGCCCGCGCAGATCGCCGCGGCTCTGCGGGTGGACTCGGCCCTGGTGAAGGGCTGGGAGGACGGCAGCGCCGTCCCGGGCCCGGACATCGCCCCGGCCTACGGGAGGCTGCTCGACGGCCTGGCCGCCCGCTTCCCCGCCGCGCAGCCCGCAGCTGCTCCCGCCCCGGCTGTACCGCAGGCGTTCACCGCCCCGGCACCCGCCCAGGAGGCCGCTGACGGCCTGGTGGTCCCGCTGCTCGACCAGAACCCGGACGGCTCGCTGGTGATGGGCGATGCCGCGCCGTGCGTGCAGTGCGGCCAGCCCTCCGTCTACCGCGCCCAGGGCCGCCCGATGCACCTGGGCGGGTACTGCCGCCCCGCCGCCACGGCCGTCCAGCAGCCTGCCCCGGCTCCGGCGGGCCAGGCTCCGACCGCCCCGGCCCCGGCCGCTCCTACTCCTGTCGCCTCGGTGCCGGTCCGGCCCGCGCCCACCGCGTCCCCGGCTCCGACGGCCAAGGCGCGCCCGGCGACGTCCCGTCCCGCCGGCCGCCCGGCTGCGCCGCGCTCCTCCGGCCCGACCGCTGCTCCGTCCGCTGCTGCTGCGCGCTGGTGGCCGGCGGTCGCGCTGGACGTCGCCGACGGCGGTGGCTGGGTGCTGGACGTCCCGCAGATCCCGGTCCCGGCCGGTACCAAGCTGCCCGACTGGTTCGCGTGGCTGGGAACGGGGCTGCCGCTGCGCGTCGAGCGCGCCCACCCGGCCGGACGCGGCGGCGACGGCATGGTCTGCCTGACCGCCGCCGCGCTCAAGCAGCTCGGCCTGCCCGCCGCGCTGCCGACCACCGAGAAGGCCCTGACCGCGCTCCAGGCCAAGATGGCGAAGGCTGCCGCCACGGTGGGCATGGAGCTCTCCGACCAGATCGGCCCGAGCTTCCACGCCTTCCGCCGCGCCGGGTCGGCCGGCGGCCCGAAGACTTCGGTGCGGGTCACCGTCGCGCCGTGGCTGGGCCAGGGCGACGGCCGCCAGCAGGCGGTCAGCGCCCTCGCGGGCCCGCTGGCCACCGCCCCCGACGGCACCAAGGACGGGCTCACCCTGGCCCGCCGCTACCGCGCCTTCACCACCGACCTGGGCGTCGCCCCCGGCGCGACCACCGCCTCCACCGCGATGTTGCTCCTGGACGCGGTGCGCCCGCGCGTGGAGTGGACCAAGGACCAGACGACGGGGGAGTGGTCCTCGCACCTGCGCGAGGGCGCCCTGCCCAGCGGCGACCTGTGCGTGCCCCCGGCCGCCGGGGCCCGCCACCCGCTCACCCGCGAACTGCTCTCCAAGGGCGAGGCGGTGTGCGAGGAAGAGGACTACAAGTGGTGGGCCCGCGAGCTCACCACCGAGGAGGCCCGGCGTCCGTGGGCGGTCGCGGTCGACGTCTGCGCCTCCTACCTGTCCGTCACCGACTCACTGCGCCTGCCCATCGGCCCGTACCAGTACGTGGAGAACCCGGCCTGGGACGGCAAGGCCGCCGGCCTGTGGTGGGCGGATTTCACCGGCATCGCGGTGGACGAGCTGCTGCCGCACCCGGCCACCTTCCACGGCCGGCCCCCGACCGGCCCGGGCTGGTACGCCACTGTCACGGTCGCCTACATGGCCACCACCTATGGCTTCGACCCGTCCACCATCACCGCCGGCTACCTGGCCGCCCACACCGCGCCGCTGCTCAAGGAGTGGACCGGCCACATCCGGGGCGGCTACAAGCGCGCCTACGCCGAACTGGGCCTGTTCGATGGCCAGAGCCCGACCGAGTTCCTGGCCGCCTACGCCGTCCACAAGGACATCGGCACCGACCCGGTCCGCGCGGACGCCCTGGTCCTCGCCGGGGCCTACAAGAACGTCTACAAGGGCGGGATCGGCAAGTGGGCCGACTCCGCCCGCCACCTGGACGACCAGACGTGGCTGGAGAAGGTCGCCGCGTCCTGGTCCTACGACCCCGCGCTGCGCTTCCAGGTCATCGCCGCCGCCCGCATCGCCGCCCACCGCCGCCTGCGCAAGACCCTGCTGCTGACCGGCCGGGCTCCGTTCGCGGTCAACGTGGACAGCTACCTGTACGCCACCGACGCCCCGTCCCCGCTGGAGCTGCTGCCGGTCAAGGACGACGGCACCCCGGTCCCCGGCGCGCTGCGCCTGGGTATCGCGCCGGGCAGCCACAAGCACGAGTCCTCGATCCCGCTCCAGGCCGTGGTCGAGGCGATGGAGCGCCGGGAGCACCCGTCCAAGCTGGTCCACCACTACACCACCGACGGCACCCCGATCGGGGAGCAGACCGGTGCCGACGGCGAGGCTGCCGGCACCGGCAATGACGATGAGGAAGGCGGCAACTGATGGCGGGCGGATTGTTCGGCCGGGTGCGCGAGGCGCTGTTCCCCTCCCGGAAGGCGCCGGTGCAGTCCACCACCCAGGCCGGCCAGGTGCGGGAGCGCAAGTACGGCGGGAACACCAAGGCCATGGCCGCTGCCTACGGCGTCGCGCCGCGCACCGTGCTGCGCTGGATCGACGGCACCCGCCACCCCAAGGGAGAGGACGCCAAGCGGCTGCAGCGTGAGGCGGTCGACGTGCAGACCACCGAGCGGGGCCGGGAGCGCAAGGCCAAGCAGCTCGCGCAGCGCGGCACGATCTCCGGGATCGGCGCCCGGGTCGGCCGGGCCGTGACGTTCGAGATCCGCGGCTCGGACGCGGTCCGGGCCCGCGACATCCACCTGAACCTGACGGGCGAGCAGGCCGCCGCCCTGGCCATCGCCGAGGACGAGGTCGAGGTGCGGCAGATCGTCGGCCAGGCCCTCGCGGACTACTTCAACGGCGGTCCCTACGGTGGATTCTCGGCCGACGACTTCGAGTTCGATCCCAACGACTTCGACCTGAGCTGAGCCGATCACCGGAGCCGCTCAACTGGCCTGTCCAGACGAGTGGTTCCGGATCGGTGGCGCCGGAGAGGTGATCGTTGCCCGGTCGGCGAGCGGCGTCTCGTCCGGCCCAATCGCGACCGGCCTACCAGCACCACGGCGGCGGATTTCCGGCGCCACCGACCGCGAAGCGAGGCGCGCGGAAGCCAGTAGAATTTCCGAACCGAATTCACAGCAACACCCGCAACCCAGCAGTCCGAAGTAATTCCCGAACCACGCGACCGCAGAAAATCCGACCGAATTCCACGGACAAGGACGGAGCCGCGATGACGCACGACGGCCACCACGGCCAGGGCGACGCCGCCCAGGAGCTCAAGGACCTCGAAGCGGCGTGGGAGCTGACGCCGGCACGGTGGCGCTGCGCCCACTGCGGGGACCGGATCACCGGAGAGGTGCCGCGGTTTCACATCGACCGCGACGACTGCCGGGCTGCGGGCGACTGGCCGCCGATGAACGCCCCCGAGGCCGGCCAGGAGCAGCCGGCCTCGGCGCCGGCCACCGCCGCCGACGAGCCGAGCCAGCAGCCGACCGGGCGCGATTGGCGCGAGGAGCTGGAGACCACCCGCCTGGCCCGCCTCGCGGTGGCCCGGCTGCGCCGCGACCTGGCGGCCGACGTCGCCCCGCAGCTGCCGCCCGGCCCGGAGCTGGCCGCGTTGGTCGAGGAGTTCGACCGGATGCGGACCGCGCTCGCCGCCTCGTGGAGGCACGCGGCCGACCTGCTGGAGGCAACCCCGCACCACCCGACCGCGCTGACCGGACCGTACTGGTACGGCCAGGGCTGGGACGAAGCGGTCGACCATCTGCGGTTCCTCGCCGACGGCATGGACTGAGCCACCTCACCCACACACCATCTCCTGGCGATCCGAAAGGCCAGCCCTTGACCACCGACACCACCACCGTCCCCCTGCCCGACCAGCTCCCGGCCAGTGCCGGGCCGGGCACACGGCACCGGCCGGCCGCCTTCGGCACGCCCAGCTTCCCGCCCGTACTGGTCTTGGATCCCGGCGCGCTGACCGACCCGGTGGAGCGAGAGCGGGCGTTCGCGCAGATGCTCCGCTACCAGTCCCAGGTCCTCACCGCCCGCCTCGGCCTTCAGGAGGGGGACCGGGTGGAGCTGCTGGAGCCGGTACACGCGTCGTGGATCGACGAGGACCTGGCCGCCGAGGAGTACTGGGAGGAGGACGCCCGCGTCCGCGTGGACGTCCCGGCCGGCGCCCTCGGCGTCATCACCAGGGTCCGCCGCTACCCGACCCCGTTCCCGTACGTCGTCGCCTTCGACCGCGGCCCCGAGTGCGCGGTGCGCAACCTCCAGATCACCCGCTGCGCCGACCAATCACTCACCCCGGCGAAGCCCCCCGCCCCGGCCCCGCAGCCGTGGAGGCGTTAGCCATCCGCCCGGGCGCCACCACCAGACGGTGCTCCCCCGCCGAACCGCCACCCCGTCAGAAGGGAAAGCAAGCCGCCGTGACCCACTTCCTGCCGATGCTCGGCGACCGCCGCACCGACCCCCTCGACAACCTCGCCTACCAAGGCCTGGCCCAACGGGCTGTCGACGCCTTCGAGATCGCCCTCCACTACCAAGACGCGTGTACCGCCGAGGCCCGCCAAGAGGCGCTCCACAACGCCCTCACCACCGCCGCGCCCGGTCTGGTGGCCGCAGCGCTCGTCCGGCTGGCCGACGATCCCGGCCTCGGCCTCACCATCGAGCAGCGGGAGTATCTGACCGACATCGCCACCGGCCTCGACCTGGACACGGTGGAAGACCTGTTCGGCGCCAACGGCGACGGCATCCACACGAGCTGACAATCCGGCCCATTCGTCACCCCGTCACCGGCCCCGCTCCGGGAGCCGTAGACGCTGACCACCCACCGGCCGCCACCACCTGGTGGCGGCCGCCGTTGAACCGCACAGCCGAGAAGGGGAGATGCACCATGACCACACCGGAGCCCGCGAAGCCGGTCCCGTCGTACACCTGGTGGGGCGACCTGCCCGCCCACCTGGTCACCAAGACCCAGCTCGCCGACCTCGACCTGCCCCGCCAGCCCGGCGGGCCGGTACGCGCCCGCATCACCGCGAAGAGCCCCTCGGGCCGCAAGGACACCTTCGACCTGTTCGACATCCACGAGTCCGTGCCGACCAAGGCCACCGTGGCGCAGCTCGCCGCGGCCGCCGCCCGCCGCACCACCGGCACCCGCACCTGCGAGCAGTGCGGCGCCCGCCCCGAGATCCCCTGCACCAAGCTGGACGGCTGGCTGCTGTGCCGCACCTGCGCCCACATCGCCCGCCTGCGCGCCAAGCAGAAGGCCGCCGCCGAGAAGGCCACCGCGGCCACCGACTGGGCCGCCCGACTCCTGGACGACGAGCACCTAGCCGTCGTCGCCGTCGAGTACACCCACCGCCCGCCCAACGACACCGGCAAGACCCGCACCCCCGCCGCCGCCCGCATCACCGCCATCGACACGGCCGGCGCCACCCTGTACGACGCCACGCTGCGCCTGGTCGGCCCGCGCACCAAGGGCGTACCCGAAGGCGCGGTCGATCCCGAGGGCGCTCTCGCCGCCCTGCGCGAGACCCTCGCGGAACGCAACGTGCTGGTCTGGGACACGGAGTTCACGCCGTTCTTCGGCGCCCTGCACCGGCTGAAGGAGGTCACCCGGCCCAACCCGTTCCCCTCCGGCTACAAGCGCCAGCAGACCATGCTCTGGGCCGTGCTCGACTGGCGCGCCGACCTCGACCCCCGCACCGGTCAGCACCACATGCCCGCACCCCCCACCACCGCCGAGCGCACCCTCTACCTGCTGCGCCAGCTCGCCGGCAGCCCCGCCGTCCAGCACCTCGGCGAAGCACCCCTGCTCGGTCTCTGACCCCACGCCGGCCCCGTGCGGGCAGCCTCACCATGCCGGACTCGCCGGTTGGATTCGCCCCGTTCAGCCGGGTGCTGTCGGCGTGGTCCGCTACCGTTGACGGGCGGTCAGTGACCGTGGGCCCGGCTCGCCAGGCCCGGCATCCGTCCGGCCCGTGACCGGACGCGGCCGAAGGTGCCACGCGCCGAGCCGCTGCTCCACCTCAGCTGTTCTCCGGTCGCCTTCCTGCGCGGCGGGTCACGGGATCGCCGCAGCCCTGGGAGGGGCCTGCCATGCCGATCAACCACACCCGCAAGACCCAGCTCGCCGCGCTGAAGAGCACCTACGGCGTCAAGCACGCCGACGCCATCGCGCTGCTGGACCACCCCGACGAGTACCAGCGCGCCGCGCTGTGCAACGTGCTCGCCAACACCCCGGGCGTGAACACCTACAAGGACGCCGTCGCCCACCTCGCGGAGCAGGACCGGGCCTGGGCGGCCGCGATGCAGGACGAGTGGGACGACCTGGAGAACTGCGACTGCGGGTACCCCCTCGACGAGGGCCGCTTCCACTGCTGCGACTGCGGCGCCGGCCATGAATACCACTGTGTCTGCTGATCCGGTGTCGACCACCGGGGCAGCCGTCGACCTGGCGGTGCGGGGCCTGGCGGTGTTCGCGCTGCCGCCCGGCGGCCGCCGTCCCGAGGCCGGCAGCTGGAGCGCGCGGTGCTGGACCGACCCGGACCAGGTGCGCCAGCGGTGGCGCGAGGGCGACAACATCGGCGTCGGCTGCCGGGCCAGCCGCATCGTCGGCCTGGACCTGGACGTCGGGGGAGCCGGGCGGGACGTCCTCGCCGCCCTGGCCGACCGCCTGGGCGAACCGTGGCCGGACACGCTGACCGTCACCAGCGCGTCGGGCGGGGCCCACCTGTACTTCCGTGTGCCGCCCGCCTGCTCCATCGCGTCCGTCTCCGGCGGCCGGACCGCGCTCGGGCCCGGCATCGACGTCCGCGGCCCAGGCCGGGGCAGCGGCGGCTACCTCATCGGCCCCGGCTCCGTCGTCGGCGGCATCCGGTACGTCGTCGAACGCGACCTGCCGGTGGCGCCGCTGCCGAGCTGGATCATGGAGCACCTGCCGCGCACAGCAGCCGTGGGGCAACACTTGCCCTAGCCCGGCCTGGACCGCCTGGCCTGCTACTGGAAGAGGCGGAGCAAAGCGCCCAGGGACTCAGCGGGATCATTCCGCCGGAGGAAGCGGGTGCGGGCGCTCCCCTGCTGGAAACGCTGTCGCAGCGCGTCGTCGACGACGAAGGCGTCGGCCACGCTGGGAGCCTTCTGGAGGCGCCGTCGTATGTGCCCGGACAGGGCTTCGTCCCCGCCTGCGGCTGCCCCGTCGTGGAGGTAGGTCGGCGCGATGATGTTCCCGCGGCCATAGGCCCGGGCTGCCTCAAGGCGGGCCTGCTCGAACGGCATGCCATGGAAGTACTCGCTACGCGGGCTGGCCTGCGGGCACAGAAGCCGACATTTCTGAAGGACCTTCTTCTCCAGGATCCGGAAGTCCGGATGTGCTGGGGAGAGCCAGATGCCGTCGACCTCACGGCCATTCGACTTGCCCGTGTAGTAGTGCGTCAGGAGGCGGTCCCACGGCGACGCCGTAGAGCCAACCTTCGTGCCGGCCCCAGGCCCGAGGAAGCCGATGACGTACACGTAGCCGATACCTGGAGCGGCAAGCCGCGGAATGGCCCGTCGTCGCAGGAGGCGCCGGACGGGGTTGTTGTCGGCGGAGTGAACCAGCTGCAGCACGGTCCGATTGAACCTGACACGGCTGACATCGTCAGCGACTCGGGAAGCACCAGAGCTGGCTGATCCGGTCACTTGTCCCGAAAGACACGAGCGGCCCCGGCGTCCCTCCCAGGGGCCGCTCGTACCCTCATGGTGAGTGAGGTCATTCAGCGCTTGGCACGGCCTTCAGCCGGGGCCGGCTGATGTCGGCGACCTTGCTGCGCCGCTCGGCCTTGCGAGCCTTCTCCTCCTGGTGTTGGGCCAGCCGGCGCTCGTACTCGTCCTCGAAGTCGCCCTCGTCCAGCCGCATCCCGGCTGGCAGCGCCCGCATGGCCTGCTGCTGCTCCTTGGGCGTGTTGAACGCTGCGATGGCGGGGTGAAGCTGGAAGCGGCCGCGGCGCACCACGGTGACCAGCCGGGCGGCCACCAGGTAGGGCATGGCGCGGCTGATCTGGTCGCGCCCCATCGCCAGCCCGGCGCCGAGCTCGTCGTGGGTGGCCACCACGAGGCCGCCGGGCTCCTGTTCGGTCATCAGGTGTAGCAGCAGGGTGTAGGCGGTGGGAGGCAGCCGCGGCACGTAGGCCAGCCCGTTGAAGCTCCCCCACAGGGGACGACGCGAGACCCACTCCTCGGCGGTGGTGACGCTCATGACTTCTTCCCTTCGAGGAGGTCGGGCTTGCGCGGTTCCAGTTTGGCACCCGGCTGCGCCATCGCCTTGAACGCCTCGGGCGCCTCCGGATCGTCCAGGATCTCGCGCAGCAGGTCCAGCTGCTCGACGCGCTCGCCCTTGCCCACAGCAGCCGCCTTCTTGCCCTTCTGCGGCTTCTTCAGGCCCCCTCGCAGGCTCGCGGCGGGGTTGAGCTGGTACAGGCCCCTGCGCAGGCTCCGCAGCGCCCCGTCGGCCTCCAGGACCTTGAAGACCCGGGTGATGTGCGACCGGCTGTACTCGAGGTGGTTGGCGATGTCCTCGTGCGTTGTCTCGACGAGGCCGCCGGGTTCCTGGCAGCCCATCAGGGTGAGGAGCACGACCAGGACGAACCGGTCGCTGTCGTACCGCCGGGCGGCCCAGCGCATGAACTCCAGCGAGTCCATGCTGAACTCCTGGCCCACGAACCCGGTACTGGTCGGCAGCGGGAAGACCTGGGCTGCGTGGCCGGGAGGCAGCTCGACGGTGCTGGAGCTCGGAATCCGGCTGTACGAGGTGGGCGGCGGCTTGGGACGGCGGCGCCGGGTTCGCGCCGGCTGCGGCTCCGGCAGCCGGGCAGCGGAGCTGCCGTCCGTGGACCCTGCGCTCATGCCGTGGCTCTCCTTGATCGGGTTGGACGTCAGCATCTTGGCACGACCGTGGCAGTACAGCCACGCATTGGTGGCAGGACACGCACGGAACTCCCCGCAATGTCAGCCCAGGACTGACGAAACGACGGTGCCGGGGAACACGATCACCGACGGCGCCTGTGGATAACGTCCGCTGACACACGCGACCAGTTCCGTGGCACTACTGCCACCAAACCACCGTGATCCGTCAGCACCGCCTGACTTCAGCACCCCAGATATGTCAGTCCAGGGCTGACATTCAGGCCCCCGAGCAAGGCTCTGACCTGCAACGATGCGGCGGTCTAGCTCTTAGAACGTGCGCGCGCGTGATATCGGTGATCAACCGTCAGCGCAAGCACCAACACGCCGTCACCGCGACGCAAGGTCAGCCGCCCACCACGGGGCGCCACCAGCCGCTGTGTCGCCCCGCTCGGCACTGCCCTCGCCCCCTGGGTACCGGAGCCCGCCAGCACCTGCTGGAGCACCTCCGCCGACATCCAGGCCCGTGCCACAGCATCGGCCTGCGGCCGATCCGGCAGTAGCCACGCCCGCTTCGCTGCGCCCGGCCGGACGGCGGGTTGAGTGCCCTTCCGCCGGGCGTGCTGGGCTTCCAGCCGCGCGGGAGCCCCTGCGGGGTCTCCTCCGGAGCCCCGACCCCGCCGGATCCATTCGCAACCTGACCGTCGCGACCGAAGGCCGGCCCCGCGATGCCGCAGCCCGGCACCGGGCACGCGGTGACTGGCCCCATGGGAACTTCGCCGCCATTGTTGAGCCCCTTTCTCCAACGTTCCCGTTGATTACTCCCGCTCGGATCCAGGCTGACAGCACGACACTCGACCGCCATTACTGACCTGATTTTCTGCTGCTATCAACGGACGCCGTAAGGCTTTATGCACGGTTATTTCTGCGGGCTTTATGGGTCCCCCCGGGGCCCCTCATCAGCTCCAGACTCTAGCGGGCGGCTGTCTTTGATGCACGAGAACGGGCGAAGCCCGCCCCTGTACCACCCCAACGAGTGACCCCCACCCCATGACCACCCATCACCTCTCCACCCCCCAAGGCGCGAAGCGCCCCCACCCACCATCCCAGCCAGCCCGGGCGAAGCCCGAGCACCCCCCACTCCACCCAGGGTCGAAGGCCCCACCCTGACACCCACCCAACTCCGCAGCGAAGCGCGGAGTTGACCCACCACTACCCAAGCCCGAGCAGCGCCCGCCACCCCACCCGATCGGGCGCAGCCCGATCCGGCCGGCGCAGCCGGCCCGCTGCCCGCGCGCAGCGCGGGCCAGCCTCCGAC